>JBEAQW010000031.1:0-3360 GCA_041163725.1 Planctomycetota bacterium | reverse complement strand
TGAAGATCCCGTTGAGGCGGGGCAGCATCCGCTCGCCCTCTTCGACATAAAGGCGGAGGATCACCTCCGTATCGGAGTGCCCGCGGAAGGCGTGTCCCTTCGCCTCGAGTTCGCACCGCAGTTCACGGTAGTTGTAGATCTCCCCGTTGAAGACGATCTGAACTGCGCCGTCGAGTGCCTCCATCGGCTGATGGCCGAGTGGCGAGAGGTCGATGATCGAGAGCCGCGTATGACCGAGTCCGACGGCCGCACCGTCGTGGAAGAACGCTCCCGAGTCATCGGGACCCCGATGGCAGATCGCCCGCATGCCGCTCTGGAGCGGATCCTGACCGAATCGACCTGAGTACCCGATGATTCCGCACATCTCTTTGTTCGCCTTGCGTGGACGGCCGCGCGCCGAGGGATAGCCGCTGGACGCGGCGACCTTACATCCATCCATCGGCTTGTTCGGTCCTCAAGTCGACCAAATCCTCGATCGGGACGACGGCGCATGCACCTCGTGGCCGCGGATAAGGCCGTGAACGAGACTTCGGCCCTCCGGAGCGCTCGCCGGCGGTCGAGCAACGAGCGGGATCGGGCCATGGTGCCGGATGCACGCCCTCGGACGCCGAACCGCCTCCGTTCGACGCGCTGTCAACGCGGAGACTCTCGGGTGGGCGGATCGCGCGGTCGAGCGAGGCGGGCGGTCGCCCCGATCATCGAAAGGGCGCGATTGCATCGCGCCCCGCTACGCTGCCCGAATGCTCCGTCTGCTCCGAACCGCGTGCCTTCTCCTCGCCGTACTTCCATGCCGCCTCGCGGTCGCCGACGACGCGCGATCCGTCATCCCTGCGATCGACCCCGCGCGCATGAAGGCGAACCTCGCCGAGTTCGCCTCCGATGAGATGAACGGTCGCTCGTTCCGGTCGGAGGACGGGAAGCGTGCCGCGGACTGGCTTGCCGCCAAGCTCGCCGCGGCGGGCGCGAAGCCGCTCGAGGGCCGCGACTCGATGCTCGTGCCGGTCGCGCGCATGCCCGCGGCGAGTCCGAATGTCGTCGCGTGGATTCCGCCCGCGGGTGCGAAACCGAGCGGCGAGTTCATCCTCGTCACGGCGCACTACGACCACCTTCCCAATGCAAGGTCCGGCGAGGATCGCATCTACAACGGTGCCGACGACAACGCGAGCGGCGTGTGCGGCATGATCGCCGTCGCCGAGGCGCTGCATGCGGACAAGCTCGATGTGGGGGTCGTGTTCATCGGCTTCACCGGCGAGGAAGCGGGACTCGTCGGAAGCCGCGCGTTCGTCGAGGAGGAGATCCTGCCGCCGGCCCGCATGCGCGGCCTGTTCAACATGGACATGATCTCGCGGCAGCCCGACGGCGCGATCCGTCTCGACGGCGGACCGAAGGGCAAGGTGCTCGTCGATCTCCTCGTGCGCCTCGCGCCGCAGGTCCCCATCGAGATGAAGGTCGACACCCATCCCGACTGGCTGCCGCGCAGCGACCAGGCCGCGTTTCTCGCGGCCGGCGTGCCGGCCGTTCTCTTCAGCTGCGAGGATCACGAGGACTACCACAAGGTCACCGACCACGCCGACCTGTGCGACGAACAGCTGATGGCGCGCGTCGCGTCGCTCGTCGCCGGCGCGGTGCGCGTGTACGCGCGGGAGATGTCGCCGCGTTTCGACCTCTCGCCGCTGCCGCTCGAGGATCTCGATGCAGGCCAGCGCACGATTCGCATCGGGCGTCCGGTCGCGAACGCGCCCTACTGGAAGCCGGCCACGCGGCGCGATCCGAACCGCGGCCTCGACCACGATGTCCTCGAGGCGATCGCCACGCGGCTCAAGTGGAACATCGAGGAGAAGACCGTGGCCGAGGGCGGCGAGGCAGAGGCGCTGCGCACCGGCGAGGTCGATCTGATCGCCAACGGATTCCTCGCGACCGACCTGCGGCGCGGGGAGTTCGCATTGACTACCGCCTACTTCGAGGGAAGCGGCGTGGGCGCGCTGATGAAGGCGGAGTCGCCAATCCGCGAGGCGTCCGACCTCGACGCGCGCACGATCGGGGCGGTTCCGGGCGGGCCGGAGGCGGAGTGGACGAGAACCGCGGGCTTCGCCGCACATGTCGTCGATGCGACAGGCCCCATCGGCGTTCGCGCCTCGCGCGTCGAGTCTGGCGAGATCGAGGCGCTGCTCGGTGACTACGCGGTGCTCGCCACGCGTGCGCGCCGCGACCCCGCGGTGCGGGCCGCGCTGCTCGCGCCGCGCCCGACCGTGTTCGCGCTGCGGCACGCCGATCGCGCGGTCGCGGACCGCATCGGCCTCGAGATCGACGCACTCGAGCGCGACGGCACGCTCGCCGAGATCCGCGCGCGCTACGGCTTCACCACCCACCGCGTGCTCGGGCAGGACCGCGGTCGCTTCGTTGCGCTCTCGCCGCTCGGCACCGTCGAGTGGGAGTACCCGTCGGGCCACAACGCGCACGACATCACGGTCCTCGGGAACGGCAACATGCTGCTGCATACGGCCGCGGACGAGGTCCGCGAGGTGACACGCGACGGCACGACGGTCTGGCGGTGGAAGTCGCAGCCTGTGCCCCCGTATGCGGGCCGCGTCGAGATCCACGGGTTCCAGCGCCTCGCCAACGGCGACACCATGATCGCGGAGACGGGCAACCTGCGCATCATCGAGGTGAACGCGAAGGGCGAGATCGTCCGGTCCGTGCCCATCGCGACCGACCGGCCCGACTCGCACCACGACACGCGGCGCGTGCGGAAGACCGACGCCGGCACCTACCTCGTCTGCCACGAGCCGCTCGGCCTCGTGCGCGAGTACGACGCGACGGGTGCGATCGTGTGGGAGTACGCGGTGCCACTCGCATCCGGTCGCGACGCGTCGCCCGGCCAGCAGGGACACGGAACGGCCGTGTTCAGCGCCCTGCGCCTCGCGAACGGCAACACGCTCATCGGCGGCGGCAACAACAACCGCGTGCTCGAGGTGAGCCCCGCGAAGGAGATCGTGTGGTCGGTCGGACACGACGAACTCCGCGACCTTGACGGCCGACCGATCCTCCTCCGATGGGTCACGGGCGTGCAGTCGCTGCCGAACGGCAACATCGTCATCGGCAACACGCACGGTGGCCCGGACCAGCCGCAGCTCATCGAGGTGACGCGCGACAAGAAGGTGGTCTGGACACTGCGCGACTGGCGCAACTTCGGCAACGACCTCTGCACGGGCTGGCTGCTCGATGCGCCCGAAGGAACGGTGCGCTGAGACGCGGTCGCGGTTCGCCCGTCAACCGCGGTTCATCCACCACAGCGCGAGATTGAGCGCCGTGGCGAACGCGACCCATGCGATGTACGGCACGAGCAGCACCGCCGACGCC
>JBEAQW010000030.1:0-22610 GCA_041163725.1 Planctomycetota bacterium | reverse complement strand
TCGATGCGGGTGCCGAGAAGGCGCGCCTGTCGAAGCTGATCGCCGAGCGCGAGAAGCAGGCCGCCGGCATGCGTTCGAAGCTCGACAACGCCGGGTATGTCGCGAAGGCGCCGCCCGCGGTCGTCGAGGAGACGCGGCGCAAGCTCGCCGAGGTCGATGCCGATGTGGCCGCCGCGAAGAGCGCGCTCGCCGCGCTTGGTTGAGCGGGGCGGTCCGACGCATGGTCTTGCTTCGAGCCCGCACCCGTCGGGTGTTCCGGCCCGGCCGGCGTCGGGTCTCGGGAACATGTTCCGAATGCAACGAGGGTGCACGCATCCCTGCATCCGCGAATCGGACGGAATCGAAGCGGGACTTCGAGGCGTTCGACCGATATCGGGATAGACTTCGCCCCGTCCGACTGCCGTGAGGAACCGAGCGTTCATCCTCCTCTGCGCGGCGCTGCTCGCACCCGTTGCCTGCAGTTCGGTGGCACCTCCGCGCCCGATCGCTTCCCCGGCCGCAGTCACGGTCGTCAATCGCCGCGCCGAGCCGGTCACCGAGCCCTGGAGCTTCGGCAAGACCGCGGGCGAGTGCATCGACACGGGCACCCACCGCATCCATTCGACGCTTCGCGACCCCGTGATCCGCGAGCGCATGCAGATCTTCCTGCCGACGGCCCTCGACCACTACCGGACGGCGCTCATCCCGCTGCCCGAGCCGGATGCGGCGATCGATGTGTTCCTGTTCGGCTCGCGCACCGACTGGCTCGCCTACACGCGCGAGCGGCTGCCGCGCGAGGCGTCCATGTACGAGCAGATCGGGCGCGGCGGCTACACGATCGAAGGCGACGCGGTGCTCTACGACATCGGTCGCTGGGACACCTTCACCATCGCCGCCCACGAGGGCTGGCACGCGTACTCGCAGCGCGTGTTCCGCCACGCGCTGCCGGTCTGGATGGAGGAGGGCATCGCCTGCTTCATGGAGGGCGTGCGCGGCGGCGTGAACGGGGGGCCTCCGACCTTCATGCCGTGGCGCAACTTCGAGCGCTACGGCGAACTGCGCGATGTGGTCCGCCGCAACGGCCTCGTTCCGCTTGCCGAGTTCGTCGAGGGCACGCCGCACGACTACCTGCGCGACGGACGCCGGACGCTCCTCGCCTACTACGCGCAGGCCTGGGCGCTCGTCCACTTCCTCAACGAGGGCGAGGGCGGCCGCTACCGCAAGGGACTCGAGCGACTTCTGCAGGACGCGGTGGAGGGTCGCGTGGCGAGCACGATCTGGGAGTCGAACAAGGCCGGCACGCGCAACGAGCGCCGCATGGCGATCGGCCGCCAGGTCGGTCCCGCGGTGATGCGCGAGTACTTCGACGAGGATCTCGCACGCATGGGCGAGGAGTACGCGCGCTTCGTCGAGGAACTGGTCCGTCGCGGCAACGGCGAGCGGATCTGGCGCGGCGAGTCTCCTTTCGCGGAGCCCGCGTCGGCCGAAGCACCGCCTGCGCCGTAGCGCTTCTGTACACTCCGCGCGTGCTCAAGATCATCTCAGGCAAGTACCGATCGCGCATCCTGCTCACTCCGGGCGGCGAGGATCGCACGCGGCCGATGGTCGCGCGCGTGAAGGAGTCGGTGTTCTCGATGCTGCACGGGTGGTTCGAGGGCGCGCGCGTGCTCGACCTGTTCGCGGGGGTCGGAACGGTCGGAATCGAATGCGTGTCGCGCGGGGCGGTCGAGGTCGTGATGGTCGAGCGCGACCGCGATGTGTTCCGCTACCTCGAGCACAACATCGAGACGCTGAAGTGCGGTGATCGCGCGATCGCGCTCCAGGCCGACGCGCTCGGACCGACGGCGATCGCGCGCAGTCCGAAGCCGGTCGACCTCGTGTTCATGGACCCGCCGTACGCGCTCATGATCGAGCCCGCCACGCGGAAGCTGGTGCTCGCGCAGGCGGCGCGCACGCGCACGCTCTTCGGCGACAAGGGATTCCTCGTGCTGCGCACGCCCGTCGATCTGGAGGAGCCCGAGCGGAGCATCCCCGGCTTCGAGGGGCCCGAGAGCCACCGCTACAAGGACGACATGTGGGTGTACCTCTACATGCCTGCGCCCGCCGAGGCGGTCGATCCGGTCCCGGCGACGGAAGCAGGGGAAGCGCGCGATGCCTGAACTCGGAGCGACGCTGCCCTCGAGCGTGCGCGAGCGCGCGCGGTTCGAGACGCTCGCGGGCGTGCCCGCCCTCGTGGTGCATCCCGCCTTCGCATCGGACGGCGGGTTTCACGGCGAGCGCGCGCCGGTGCTTCTCTGGATGCACGGCCGCACCGCGAACAAGGAACTCGATCCCGGGCGGTTCCTCCGATTGATGCGCGCCGGGATCGCGACGGTGTCGCTCGATCTTCCCGGGCACGGCGCGCGCGAGGACATGGCGCTGCAGGCGCCCGAACGCACGCTCGAGTTCGTCGAGCGGATGGTCGGCGAGATCGACGCGGTCGTCGAGGCGATGCGTGCGAGCGGCTGGTTCGACATGGAGCGCGTGGCGATCGGCGGCATGAGCGCGGGCGGCATGGCCACGCTCGTCCGGCTGTGCGCGCCGCACGCCTTCCGCGCAGCATGCGTGGAGTGCACGACGGGTTCGTTCAGCTGGCAGCGGAACCGCGCCATGTTCGAGCCCGCGCGCGCCGCGCGGCTCGATCCGATCCAGTACCTCGATGCGTGGCGCGCGATCCCGCTCCTGATCCTGCACAACGAGTTCGACGCGTGGGTTGCGGTCGAAGGCCAGCGCGAGTTCGTCGAGGCGCTGCGTGCGCGCGGGCTCGCGGCCGCCGTCGAGATGCACGAGTACGGTGAGACGGGCGCACCCCACGAGCACTCGGGGTTCGGACGCTTCGCAAGCGATGCGAAGGATCGCCAGACGGCCTTCCTCGTGCGCCATCTGCGCGATTGAGGCGCGGAACCGGGGCCTGTTCGCTGTAGAGTGCGCGCCATGCTCGCAGCATCCCTCGCCCTCGCCGTCGCCACCCTCGCATGCTCGGCTCCGCCCGACCCCGCGAAGGCGGCGCCCGCAGCACCCGCCGCGCCCGCCGCGCCCGCCGTGGCCGCGAAGCCCGCGATTCCGACGGATGCCGAGGCGATCGCCGTCGGCATCGCGCGGATCGTCGCGATGCAGGAGAAGGGACCCGGTGCCGATGTCGCCGCGGAGTGGCCGTACGAGGGCGTGTACCGCGTCGGCGGCAAGATTCCGTACGGCTATCGCGTCGGTGGAACATCGATCGCATCGATGGCGCTTCTCGCCGCGCCCGGGTTCGCGGATGACGCGTCGCGCAGGGAGGCCGTCTCGCGCGCGATCGACTTCGTCGCCACTTCGAAGGACGAACCGCTGCTCTCGCCCGAGTACGGCGGCAACTACGATGTGCGCGGCTGGGCGCACTGCTACGGACTCCGCTTCCTGCTTGCCGCGAAGAAGGCGGATGCGGTGAGCGAGGCGCAGCGACCCGCGGTCGACGCGGCGATCGCGTTCTACCTCGATGCGCTGAAGAAGACCGAGATCCCGCAGGTCGGCGGCTGGCAGTACGCGCGCAGGCCGGGGCTCGAGAATCCCTGCCCGACCTCGCCGTTCATGACGGGGCCGTGCCTCTTCGCGCTCATCGAGGCGAAGGAGGCGGGCCTTGATGTCGGCGATGACCTGATCGCACGCACCGTGAAGGCGCTCGAGATCACGCGCGGCGCGTCGGGCTATGTCGGCTACAACGCGCAGCGCGCGGTACGCGACGACGAGGGCCAGATTCCCGGCGCGATCGGGCGCATGTGCGCCATCGAGACCGCGCTCGCACGCGCAGGGAAGGGCGACGAGAAGCGCCTGCGCTTCGCCGTCGAGAAGTTCTTCGAGTTCTGGCCCGAGCTCGAGAAGCGCCGCAGGAAGTCCGGCACGCATGTCGCGCCGTACGGCGTCGCGCCGTACTACTTCTTCTACGCGTTCCAGCACGCGGCCATCGCGATCGAACTGCTGCCCGAGGCGGAGCGCGCCGCGAACCGCGCGAAGTTCCGCGAGCTCCTGTTCCAGGTCCGCGAGACAGACGGCACCTGGAACGACCGCGTGTTCCCGCGCAGCGCGAACTACGGCACCGCGATGAGCGTGCTCGCGCTCGCCGAGGCGGGTGCGGCGGCGAAGCCGGCGAAGTAGGCGAAGTAGGCGGTCGCCCGCACCGCGCATCAGGCACATTCCCCGCTTTGGCGCGTTCGCGCGCCCTGCGTCCAAGTCGCGATCGCCGACGGTCGATCCCGTCGTGTCCCCACATGGACACGCGCTCCGTGCAGGAATGGCCCTGCACGCCGCGCGAGGGAGGCTTATGGACGCATCTCAGATCACCTCGTTCGTCGCGAGCACGCATCAGGTCTTCACCACGATGCTCTCGCTCACCGTCACCGCCGGCAAGCCCTACACCTGCTGCACGGTGCCGAAGTTCGAGAACGAGGTCAGCGGCATCATCGGCATGTCGGGCGACATGCAGGGCATGGTCGTGCTCTCGTTCCCGACCACGACGGCGCAGAATGTGATCCGCGCCTTCACGGGCATGGACATGGAGCCCACCTCGCCGGACTTCGCCGACGCCGTCGGCGAGCTCGTGAACATGATCTCGGGCGCCGCGAAGGCGAAGTTCGAGGGCAAGAACGTCTCGATCTCATGCCCTTCGGTCGTGATCGGCAAGGGCCACAAGGTCCAGCAGCCGAGCGATGCGGTCTGCATCACCATTCCATTCGAGTGCGCCGGCGGACCGTTCTCCGTCGAGGTCGCCGTCAAGAACGCCAAGGTCGCGGCCAAGGCCGCGTGAATGCGGGAGGAACTGCCATGAAAGTCATGCTCGTCGACGACTCGAAGACCATGCGCACCATCCAGCGCAACATCCTCCTCCAGCTCGGCTACAAGGACATCGAGGAGGCCTGCGACGGCCAGGACGCGCTGTCCAAGGTCGGCGCGTTCGGCCCCGAGCTCCTGCTCGTCGACTGGAACATGCCGAACATGGACGGCATCACCTTCGTCAAGACCTATCGCGCGCAGGGCGGAAAGAGCCCGATCGTGATGGTCACCACCGAGGCCGAGAAGACGCGCGTGGTCGAGGCGATCAAGGCCGGCGTCAACAACTACGTGGTGAAGCCGTTCACGCCCGACTCGCTGTCGCAGCGCATCAACGAGACGCTCTCGCGCGCCAAGGCCGCGTGAGCGACCGAAGGAGGCGGCGTGCCGTTCGCCGCAAGCAGCCATGCAGACCGCAGCCACCGAGCGCCTTCCCCTCGTGCGCGTCCTCGACAACGGACGCCGGGCGGTGCTCGAGATCCCGCCGGGAGCCGCCGCCGAACTGACGGCGGTCGATGCGCTGCTCGGACTCGCGCGCGAGCGCGGCGTGCTGGTCGATGCACCGCTCGAGTCGCGCGTGCGTGCGCTTCTCCAGGCGCATCTCTCCCGCGCCGAAGGCGACATGTCGGACATCGAGGGCGTGATCGCCGAATGGACACCGCCCGTTCACGGCGAACCGGCGCGCATCGATTGGGCGCCTGGCTTCGAGCCGACCGGAGAGGTCGCGGGCGACGGCCATGACTCCGCCGGGGAACCGGAGGGCGTCGACCACTACAACCGCATCAAGCGCATCAAGGTCGCGGAGGGCCAGGTCGTCGGGCGGCTCGTTCCGCCGGGCGATGGTGTCGATGGCTGCGATGTCTGCGGCCGCTCGGTGCGGGCGAACCGCGGCCGCAAGCTCGCGCTCCAGCCGGACGGCAGCGTGCAGGTCGAGGCCGATGGCTCGATCCGCGCGCTCAAGGACGGTGTCCTCTCGCTCGCGCGCCTCAAGATCGCCGTGGTCGATGCGCTCGAGGTGGAGGGCTTCGTCGACTTCTCCACGGGCAACATCGACTTCGTCGGCAGCGTCCGCGTGAAGGACGGCGTGCGCGACAACTTCACCGTCAAGGCGACCGGCGATGTCGCGATCGGCGGTCTCGTCGAGGCCGCGGATCTCCTCGTCGGCGGCGACTGCAGCTGCCCGCGCGGGGTCGCGGCGCGCGGAAGCGGCCATCTCCTCGTCGACGGCTCGATGGAGGCCGCGTACCTGAACGGCGTCGTCGGCCGAATCCGCGGCGGTCTGCGCATCGAGCGCGAGATCGTCGGCTGCGAGCTCCTCGTCGGCGGCGATGTCGACGCCGACCGCGCATCGATCGTCGGCGGCACGCTCATCGTGGGCGGCGCGCTCCGCGCCATGTCGATCGGCACCGAGGCCGGTGCGAAGACGATCGTCCGGATCGGCGGCATGCCGCTCGAGCTCGCGAAGGCGGCGCGCATCAACGAACTCGCGAAGGAACTCGCCAAGCGCGTCGCTCCGCTCGAGGAGCGGCAGTACGACATCACCTCGAAGGGCGGGAAGGCGACGGCGGCCGAGAAGGAGAGCCTGACCGAACTCGCGTTCGAGATCGCCGAGGTCCGCCGGCGCCTGCAACTCCTCGAGCTGAAGCGCGTCGAACTCCTCGTCGCGGCCGGGTCGGCGCGCGTGGTGAAGGTCGATGTCGCGAGGGCGATCCACGCGGGCACGATCCTCCTCGTCGGAAACCGCGAGGCGCGCATCTCCTCGACGCTGCGCGGCCCCCTGACGCTCGGCTGGGACGAGAACCGGAACCTCCAGTTCCGCGTCTCGGGCGGCCGCGTGCAGGAGCTCCGCGATGTCGCGAGCGTGCGCGAACTGGCGGCCTGAGCCGCTATCCTGCGCCCCATGCGAATCGGAGTCATCATCGCGGCGGCTGGCCGGTCGACGCGCTTCGGCGCCGGCGACAAGCTCTCGCAGGATCTCGGCGGCAGGGCCGTGCTGCTCCGCACGGTCGAAGCCTTCACCAAGCGCGACGAGGTCGCGGCGATCGTGGTCGCGGGTCCGCCCGACGATCTCGAGGGCTTCCGTTCCCGCTTCGGTCCCGCCCTCGGATTCAACGGCGCGCGCATCGTCGCCGGCGGCTCCACCGAGCGCTGGGAGACGATCCGCAACGCGATCGCCGAACTTCCCGACGACATCACCCACATCGCCGTGCATGACGGAGCGCGTCCCTGCGTCGGGAACGAACTTCTCGACCGCGTGTTCGCAGCAGCCCGCGTGGCGCCCGCGGTCGTGCCGGGCGTTCCCATCCGCGACACGCTCAAGCGGGTCGGCGCCGAACAGGTGAGCGCGGCGGAGGACGACGCGATCGCCGACTTCATCCTCGGCGATGTCGGCAAGGCCTCGACCTCGGGCCGTCATGTCACCGAGACCGTCTCGCGCGAGAACCTCCACGCGATCCAGACGCCACAGGTCTTCGACGCGGCGCTCCTGCGCAAGGCATACGCGTCGGTCGAGCTCGCGGGCACGACCGACGATGCGAGCGTGATCGAGCGACTCGGCGAGCCCGTGCTCGTCGTCGAGGGCGATCCGCGCAACATCAAGATCACCTCGGCGGATGACCTCGCGCTCGTCCGCGCGATCATGAACCTCGCGCCGCCGCCCGACCGGGCCGCGCACCTGCGCTTCTAAGAGGCGATCGATCGGGCCGCATCGCGCGCGAACGGCTTCACGCGCTCACGGCTTCACGCGCTTGCCACCGATCGTGAGATCGACATGCTTCGGCCGCGCGGGGCGCGATGCGGCTTCGCCGCTCGGGCATCCGGGGCACGCCGCGGACTTCGACCGCCGCTTCGGAAGCAGGGGCCGCACCACGAGCCACACGGCCCCGAGCGCGAGCGCGGATACCACCCAGAACTGCCAGTCGTCGTAGGGAATCGCGGCGAGCGTCATGCGCCACCTCCGAAGGCCATCACCGCGAGCCGGGTGATCCAGGCGAGCAGATACGCGACCACGCTCATCCATCCGAGCTGCAGCAGCGCCCATTTCCACGAGCCCGTCTCGCGCCTCGTCACCGCGAGCGTGGGCAGGCACTGCATCGCGAGCACATAGAAGACGAGAAGCCCCGCGGTGGTCGGTGCGTCGAAGAGCGGCGATCCGTCGCGTCGCGTCGCGCGTGCGAGTTCGTCGGCGACCTTCGTGTCGTCGTCCGAGTCGCCCTGTCCGACGAGGACGGTGACCGTGCTGCGGAAGACCTCGCGCGCAAGGAAGCTCGTCATGACCGCCACGGTGAGCCGGTCATCGAGGCCAAGCGGCGCGAAGACCGGTTGGATCGCGCCGCCGAGAATGCCTGCGAAGGACTGCTCCTGCTGTGCGCGCGCCGAAAGCGTCTCCGCCTCGGCGCGAAGCGCCTCCGCCGCATCGCCGTCACCCGATGCATCGGCGACCTCCGCACGCGCCTCCATCGCGACGGCCTCGGTGGGCATCTCCGCCTTCGGATACGCGGAGATCCACCACATCACGATGCAGATCGCGAGGATCACGGAGCCCGCGTTCTTCAGGAACACGACGGCGCGGTCGTAGGTCGAGAGCAGCGCGCCGCGCAGGTCGGGCAGGCGGTAGGGCGGGAGCTCGAGCACCATCGGTCGGCTCTTCCCCTTCAGGATCGTGCGCCTGAAGATCGCGGCGGTCACAAGCGCCGCGACCGCGCCGAGCGCGTAGCAGCCCGCGAAGGCGAGTCCTGCGAGCAGGCCCGACTCCGGGAAGAGCAGCGTCACCAGCAGCACATACACGCCGACACGCGCCGAGCAGCTCATGAAGGGCGCCACGAGGATCGTCGCGAGCCGGTCCTGCGGATCAGGGATGAGTCGCGCGCTCATGATGCCGGGCAGTGCGCACGCATGGCTCGAGAGCAGCGGTACGAACGCCTGGCCGGGCAGCCCGAACCGGCACATGAACCGATCCATCACGAACGCGGCGCGGGCGAGGTAGCCCGTGTCCTCGAGGAGCGCGAGCAGGAAGAAGAGCAGGCAGATCTGCGGAAGGAACACGACGGTTCCCGCGACGCCGCCGATCACGCCGTCGACGAGCAGGCTGGACAATGCGCCTTCGGGTAGGACCGAGGCGAGCGTTCCTCCGAGCCAGCCGAAGCCATCCTCGATGAGCGTCATCGGGAGCTCCGCGAGCCGGAAGATCGCGATGAAGATCGCGGCCATCGTCGCGACGAACACCGCGCTTCCGAGGATCGGATGGGTGAATGCGACATCGAGGCGATCGGTCCAGCGGTCGGTGTCGGAGCCGAGCGAGTTCGGTCCGCCCACGATCGTCGTGACCGTTGCGTCGATCCAGGACGGTGCGAGGCTGGCGGCGACCACCGTCGCGGGCACCTCGGTCGCCGCGCGCAGGGCGGCGATCAGCGGGTCGATGCCCGTTCCCTCGCGTCCATTCGCCGCCACGCACGGTACGCCGAGCGCAACCGCGAGCCGCGTGGGATCGACCGACAGGCCGCGCGTGCGCGCGAGGTCGGTCATCGTGAGCGCGACGGCGACCGGCCGTGCGGCGCTCGCGACCGAGCGGAAGAGACGAAGCCCGCGCGCGAGGTTCGTCGCGTCGATCACGACGAGCAGGGCATCGGGCATGCAGCCCTCGAGCCTTCCACCGAGGCAGTCGCGGCAGAGGCGCGACTCGGGGAGCTCGAGATCGATCGCGTAGATCCCCGGCAGGTCGACGAGCTCGAGTTCACCCTGTCCGCTCGCGCAGGTGCCGACGCGCGCCTCCACGGTCGATCCCGGGAAGTTCGCGGTCTTGGCGCGCACTCCGCAGAGTCTGTTGAACAGCGAGGTCTTCCCGACATTCGGGTTTCCGACCATCGCGACGCGGAGCGGCGGAGCGACCGGGGTCATTGCGGCCGCGGCTCGTCCTTCGCGATGCATCCCTGCTCGGGGCAGTCGCACGGTCGCGTGAGGATCCGCTTCGCGAGTTCCGGGGAGAGTCCGAGTCGCGTCGCATCGAGTTGGATGATGCACGGCCCGCCCGAACTCGCGCGGCACACCGTGAAGGTGCAGTGCTCGTCGAGTCCCATCGCGCGGAGCATCGCCCGATCCTCGTCGGAGAGCGCCGCGCCCGCGACCTGCGCGCGGTCACCGCGCTTCAACTGTGTGAGCGGCAGGCGGATGGGCTCGGGTTCGGCCATGGCGGAGGGCATCGGAGAGCGAGCAGGATATTGCGACTCATTCTCAACGGCAAGGGGTGCGGGGTGCGGTTCTCGGACCGTGCTTGCCGAAGGGGCGGGTCGGCGCGGGCACGGGCTTCCATCGACGGAGCCGATCTTGCGCTCGCCGCGGAGTTGGACCGATCGGTCCGCGGCTGGCGAGTCGATCGCGGTCGATCGAGGTCAAGGGAGCGCCTGCAGACGCCGATGAGCCCGTTCATGAGGCTTTGGTTCCGAAGCATCGCGGCGCTGCTCCGCCCCTCGGGGTCGGATGACGACTCCGTACGGGCGGTGCTCGAGGACGCCGCGCGGCGTTCGGCGCCGATCGGCATCGGAACCGTCGACGGTGTCGCGCTTCCGAGTCCGCTGTCGGGTCATGTGGTCGAACTGCTCGAAGACGCGCTCGTGATCAGCCGCCCCTTCGACGGAAGCGCCCGCAAGGAACTGGTCGCGGGCGAGCACCTGCATCTCTCGATCGGCGCGCGTCGCGGCTTCCATCACGGCGATGTCGAGGTGCTTGGCCGCTTCGTCTCCGACGAGGGCTCGGCACGACGCTACGGCTACCGCCTCTCGATCCCAGCGAACCTGATCCACGAGGAGCGTCGCGAACTGCATCGCGTGCCGGTGGCATTCGATCTTGCGCCCACGGCAGTGCTGCTGCGCCCGAACACGCTCGAGGAGATCGGCGAGGGCACGGTCCAGGACATCTCCGAGGGCGGCATGTGCATCCGCATCGACCTTGCCACACTCCTGCGCCCTGGCGAGACCGTCATCGTGCGCGCGGTGTTTCCCTCGGTGTTGCCCGAGATCCGCACGCGCGCCACGATCGCCCACGCCATGGACGCGCGGCAGAGCGGGTTCACCGATCTCGGACTGCGCTTCAGCGAGCCGCAGGACGCGCTCGCGCAGGCGATCCGCGCACTGGAGATCCGACGCATCAATCGAGCCGGGGCCGCGTGACGCTGTCGTCGGTGCCGTCGTCACGGTGCCCGTCGACTCCGTTCAGCCCGTCCGGTTCCCGTGCGCCGGTCTTCCGGTATCGCTGGCGTCGCGAGGCGTACTCCTCCGGTGAAACCGGTAGATCGAGCGGCTTTCCCTCGAGGTGCAGGCGGTGCAGCTTCTTCAGGAAGGGAACGCACCACTGGCAGCCCGTGCCCGCTCCGAGGCACTCCGAGATCTGGCTCGCGACGCGGGGTTCCTCGCGCACGATGAAGTTCGCGATCTTGCGCAGCGACACATGGAAGCACAGGCAGACCTGATCGTCGGGGTCCATGCCTGCAGCGTAGAAGGTCCGGCATGCGACGAAAAGCGTGCGCGGAAAAGCAGAACGGCGCGGCCCACGGGAACCGAGCGGTAGAATGCGGCTCGTCCCGCGCAGTTCGGGGGGCAGGCGCCGACCGGCAGGCGAGAGGCAGGCGACACCTGCACGCACCATTGCACTCCAGCGAGGCCCAAGCATGGACAGCATCCGAAGGATCATCGGAATCGCCAGGACCCGCGAAGCGCTCGCAGTGCTCGTGCACGCGCTCATGGTCGGCCTGATCGCTGCGGCGGGAGTCTCCGTGCTCGCGGTGCTCGGTTCGAAGTTGATTCCAGGAGCGGACTGGCCGCTGTCGCTCGTGGCCACGCTCGCCGGCGCCGCGCTGCTCGTGGCGATGGGTGTCGCATGGTTCATCCGGCGTGCTGGGCGGAGCAGCGAGTCCGAACTGGCGCTTCGCATCGACGAGCGGCTGAAGCTCGACGAGCGGCTGACTTCCGCGCTTGCCTTCGAGCGATCGCAGGACGCCTATGCGCGCGCCGCCGTCGCCGATGCCGTGGCCGCGGCTTCGGCCGGCGATCTGCCCGCGAAGGTGCGCAAGGCGTTCCCGATCCGCCTGAGCGGACACGCGCTCTGGGCGGCGTGCGTCGTCGCGCTCGCGCTCGTCGCGCAGCACTCTCTGCCTGCGTTCGAGTGGGCCCGCCCCGAGGATCCCGCGACCACCGTTGCGCTCGCGGAGCGCGCCGTCGTCGAGGACGCGCTCGAGCGCGTACGCGAGGAGGTCGAGGGATCGAAGGCGCTGCCGAAGGATGTCCGCGACGCACTTGCGGGCCTCGCGCAGAACGCGGAGTCGAAGGTCGGTGGCGAAGGGGAAGCGACCGATGAGCGCCGCGAGGCGATCCGTCGCATGACGGAGTTGCAGCGGAAGCTCGACGAGGTGCGCGAGAGCGAGGCCGCGCGGCTGAATCAGGCGCTCAAGCGCGACCTTCAGGGCATGGAGCAGGGCGAGGGAGAGGCGGCCGCGTTCGCGGAGAGCCTCGCGAAGGGCGAGTTCGGTCAGGCGCGCGAGGAGCTGAAGAAGCTCGGCGAGAAGCTCGACTCCGGCGAGATGACCGACGCGGAGAAGGCCGCCGCTCAGGCAGCACTCGACAAGATGGCCAAGTCGCTCGAAGCGCTCGCCGACAAGCAGCAGTCGATGAAGGATGCGCTCGAGGCCGCGGGCCTGGACTCGCAGCTCGCGCAGAATCCCGAGGCGCTCAAGCGCGCGATCGAGCAGGCACAGAGCCTCACCGAGCAGCAGCGCGAGGAACTTCGGAAGGCGGCCGCCGCTGCCGCGAAGAGCCAGCAGGCGCTCAAGCAGATGGCGAGTGCAGCCAAGCGCGCGGGTAGCAAGCAGCAGTCGAAGCAGAATCAGCAGCAGGGCCAGCAGCAAGGCCAGAAGCAAGGTCAGCAGCAGGGCCAGCAGCAGGGCCAGCAGCAAGGCCAGCAGCAAGGCCAGCAGCAGGGCCAGCAGCAGGGTCAGCAGCAAGGCCAGCAGCAGGGTCAGCAGCAGGGTCAGCAGCAGGGTCAGCAGCAAGGTCAGCAGCAAGGCCAGCAGCCGGGTCAGCAACAGGGCGGACAGAGTCCGTCCGACCAGGGCGGTGATTCACAGAACCAAGGTGGGACGCAGGGCAGCGAGCCATCGTTGAGTGAACTCTCCGAGATGCTCAGCGACCTTGAACTCACCGAGCAGATGCTGTCCGAAGCCGAGTCCCTTTCGAACATGGCCGACGAAGAGGCGCAGTCCCTCGGTGAAGGCATGTGCAAGGGCGGCCAGGCCTCAGGAAATGGCCAGCAGCCGGGGCAAGCGCTTGGTGAGGGACAACAGCGCGGTCCGAACGGCGGCCGTGCGCAGGGGGGCAACACCGGCAAGGCCAAGACACCGACCGGTACGAAGTCGCAGAAGGCGCGTACCCGCAACACCGACGGCGACATCATCGCGCGGCAGTTGATCGAGAATCCGAACCCCGAGGTCTCCGAGAGCGTGATTCCATCCGGCACGGTCGGAGAGGCCGTCGACGGTGGTTCGGGCACCGCGGTCGATGATGGACCGACTCCCGCGCGATTGAAGGATGCGTACAAGCACTACTTCGGCACGCTGAAGAAGCGCACCTCCGGGCAGTCCGGCGGTGGTGGATCGGCCTCGGGCGCTCCCGCCGGTGAGGCGCCTTCCAAGTGAGCCCCGGATCAGGACGATCGTCGGCCGGCGACGCGGGGATGCGCGGTCGGCGCGCGGGCGGCGGGCCGCGAGTCGATTCGCGTGCGTGCATCGATCTTCCCCGTCGCAACTGGCTGCGTCAGACGGCAAGATGGCTCGCCATCGGGTTCGTCGCGCCCCCGGCGCTCGCCGGGTGCGCGCGTGCGCTTCGTTCCAACGCGGATTCCGTCACCGTCTACACCAGCGTCGACGATGTGCTTGCGCGCACGGTGCTCGCGCAGTGCGAGGCAGCCACAGGAGTCGCGATCTCCCCGCTCTTCGATACCGAGGCCACCAAGACGACCGCGCTCGAGGGGCGCATTCGGAGCGAGCGCGAACGGCCGCGCGCGGATCTCTTCTGGAGTTCCGAGGGCTTCGCCGTCCGTCGGCTCGCGCGGGACGGACTGCTTGCGCCGATCCCAGAGGGTGTGTGGAGCGCGTGGCCCGCGCCGCATCGGGATCCGGATCGCAACTGGATCGCCTTCGCAGCACGCGCTCGCGTTGTCGTCACGAAGGTAGGAGATCCATCGCCCACCATGTGGGCCGACCTCGCCTCGCCATCGCTCGCAGCGCGTGTGCAACGGCCGGCGTCGACCATGATCGCCGTCGCCGATCCACGCTTCGGAACGACCGGCGCCCATTTCGCGGCGCTCGACGACGCGTGGCGCAGGGCGGGTGACGCGGGCGTGGAGGTGCCGACCCTTGACGCGTGGCTCGACGGCATGCGGCGTAACGGCGTGCGCGTGTACCAGGGAGGGAACGCAGCGACCGTCGACGCCGTGGCACGGGGCGAGTGCTCGTTCGGGCTGACCGACACCGACGACGCGCTCGCGGCGATCGCGCGAGGACTCCCGATCTCGATGAGTCTTCCCCGGTCGCTTCCCGAAGGGGTTTCCGGCGGCGGAACGATGCTGGTGCCGAACACCGTCGCGATCGTCCGATCGGGCCCTGGGCAGCGCGATCCGGTCGAGCGCGTGCTCGCCTGGCTTGTCAGCGCGGACAGCGAGAGGTTGATCGCGGACTCCCCGTCGCGCAATCTCCCGCTGGGGCCCGCGCGATCCGTCGATCTGCCGTATGCAGAGAGCGACCCGCTCGTGTTCGATGCCCTCGCCGCGTCGGAGCGCGCCGCCGATCTCGCGGTTCGGGCGAAGGCGAGGCTCGAGGGAAGCGCCGCCCTCGCCGCGGGAGTCGGTCGGTGAGCTCGGCGCTCGACGCTGGTATCGATGCGGATCGTCCGCGCTCGGCGGGCTGGGTGGTGGTTCCAGCGTGTGCCTTCGCGGTCGCGGTGTCCGTGCTCGCGATCGCGCCGGTCTCGGCACTTGGACTCGAGTGGCTGCGCGAGGTCGACGGATCTCCATCCGGGTCGGGCGAGGCGCTCGCGCTTCCATCGCCGCTTCCACTTCTTCTCCGCAGTGCATCGGTGGCCGTCGCGGTGGCGATCGTCGCGACGATGCTCGTGTGGCCCGCGGCACGACGCGCGCGTGCACGACGCGATGCGGAGTGGCGCGAACGGAGCACGCCGGCCGCGCGGGCCGGACGCGGGCTGCTCGCGGTCCTCTGCGCGTGCATCGTGCTTCCGATCGCGCTCCCGCCGTGGATTCTCTACGCGGCGATCTGGATGTCGACGGGCCCCGGCACGCTCGTCGGCGATTTCGCCGAACGGAACGACCTTGTCTCGTGGCAGCGGCTCGCGATCATGGCGGTCTCTCTCGTCGCCTGGGCGGGCGCGCCCGCGTTCGTCGTGCTCGCGGCGGTACGGCCTGCAACGCGCGACGCGTCGCTGCTGGCGCTCGACGGCGCGGGGCGCTGGGCGCGCGTGCGGTCGGCGTTCGCGCGCGACTCGATGGCACTCCTGGTTTCGGTGGTGTCGCTGAGCGCGTTCCTGCTCGGTGAGACGACGGTCTTCGACCTCGCGCAGTTCAGTTCGTACGGCTACGAGCTCCGCACGCTTGATTCGATCGGGGCACCTGCATCCACGGTCTTCGCCGCGGGCCTGCCCTCGGTCATGCTGGTGGCCGGGATCGCGTGTGTGCTTCCCTTCCTGGCGGCGCGCCTGCGCGGTGCGCGTGCGGAGACAAGGGGATGCGGGGATCGGCCGGAGTACACGCCGACCGCCGGTCTCGGCGCTTGGCGCGCCTGGGCGTTCGGCGTGGGCGGAGCCTCGCCGATTGCTCTCGCCGCGATTCCCGCCATCGTCGTCGTCGCGCTCCTCCTGCGCATCGCGTTCTCGATTCCCCGTGCGGGCGACTTCTGGGGGCAGCACGGCGACGCACTCCTCGCGAGCGTTCTCATCGCCGTCTGTGCTGCCGCTGTGGCTGCGGTGATCGCGGCGCTCGCGTCTCTCCTCCTTGCCGTGTGTTCCGCGTGGCGCGGATCGATCGCCCGCAGCATGCTCGTCGGTTCGCTGCTCATGCTCCTTCTCGCAGGACTCGTGCCCGGCACGCTCGCGGCGCTTTCCATCGTCGCGTTCCTCAACACGCCGTACCTCGGAGGCATCTACGACTCCCCGCTCGTCGTCGTCTTCGTGCTCGTCATGCGGGCGCTGCCGGTTGCCGTCATCGTGGCGTGGGGGACGCATCTACTCGAGCCGGTGTCGCGGCCGCGGCTGCGATCTCTCGACGGGACTTCGCTGCGCGCGGCGTGGCTTGGCCTCATGCCGCGCGTCCGACTCGCGTTCGTTGCGACGGCCGCGCTCGCGGTTCCGTGGTCCCTCGGTGAACTCACCGCCAGCAGCCGCCTGGTGCCGCCCGGGATCCCGTGGCTGGCGAGCGATGTGCTGAACGCGATCCACTACCAGCGTCCGGAGACGGTGGTGCTCGCCGTGCTCGGCCTGATCTGTGTCGCGCTCCCCGCGGTGGTGCTGCTCGTACGCGGGTTGGGCGTCGTCGGTCGCCCGCTGCGCGCGCCGACCATGGTCGCGCTTGCCGCGCTACTCGTCGGATGCGGCGGTTCGGATTCGACCGTCGCCGATGCCGCCGACGATCCCGTGACCGCGTTCCTGCGGTCCGCGGCGCCCGAGGTGCGGGACGCGCTCGCGGTCGACGCGACGCTCGAGGGCGTGGGGCGCGGAAAGGGGCAGTTCAACGCGCCGCGCGTGGTCGCAACCGATCCACGAAGCGGCGCCGTGTATGCGATCGACAAGGACGCGCGCGTGCAGCGCTTCGATCGCGACGGGGTCGTGCAGGCGGAGTGGCGCATGCCGAAGTCCGACCGCGGGAAGCCCGTGGGTGCGAGCGTCGCGCCCGACGGCACGCTCGTGGTCGCCGACACGCACGAGCACCGGCTCGTGTGCTACTCGCCCGAGGGCGAACTGCTCTGGACACTCGGCGGCTACGGAACGGAGGCGGGGCAGTTCATCTATCCGACCGACATCGCCTTCCTTCCCGACGGTCGGATGCTCGTCGCCGAGTACGGCGGAAACGACCGCATCCAGGCGTTCGATCGCGAGCACCGCTTCATGTACCAGTTCGGTCGCTGCGGTACGGCCGACGGGGAGTTTCTCCGGCCCCAGGCGCTCCAGTACGACGCTGCGCGCGACGAGCTCTTTGTCGCCGATGCGGGCAACCACCGGATTGGCGTCTTCACCGCGGACGGTGAATGGCGCCGCGCGCTCGGTCGACCCGGCGCCGGCGCCGGCGAGTTCCGCTATCCGTTCGGACTGCTCCTGCTCGTCGACGGACACGCCGTCGATGCGCTCGCGGATGGAGCGCCGGCGTCGGGCCGGCGCACGCTCGTCGTGGCGGAGCAGACCAACCACCGCATCCAGGAGGTCGACGCGTCGACCGGCCAACCGCTCGGGATCGGGGGTGGAATCGGGCGCGGTCGCGGACGATTGAAGTATCCTTGGGCCCTCGCGGCCGCCGGCATCGGTGACGGTGGCCGGCAGCGGCTCGCCGTCTGCGAGCAGGGCAATTCGCGGATCGCGTTCTTCACGCTTCCGCTCGGAGAAGTCGGCGGCTCGGACGATCCGCGCGGCGGCGAAGAGTAGACATGCACTTCGAACGGCCCATCTTCCTCGTCCTGCTCCTGCTGCTCGTGCCGGTCTTCGTGCTTGCGTGGCGGAGCCGTCGCAGCGAGGAGCCTTGGAAGTGGTGGTCGAGCCTCGTCCTGCGCACCCTCGTGATCGTGCTTCTCGTCGGTGCGATCGCGCAGCCGAACTTCGTGCGGCGTGGCGAGGCGCTGACCACGGTGTTCGTGCTCGACCGGAGCAGTTCGATTCCGTCCCAGCTCCTCGAGCAGTCGCGCGACTTCGCGCAGGCGCTCGTCGAGGGCAAGCGCGAGCCTGACGACCGCGTCGCGGCAGTCACCGTCGGCCGCGAAGCCGAGGTGCTCGCGCAACCCGACTCGCGCTCGATCATCGCGGACGAGGAGCATGGCGGCGACCGCGAGGGTACGAACCTCGCCGCGGGCCTTCGGCATGCGCTCTCGATCCTGCCCCCCGACACCGCCAAGCGCATCGTGCTCGTCTCCGACGGCAACGAGAACATCGGCAATGTGCTCGCGGAGGCCGATGTCGCGAAGGCCAATGGCATCCCCATCGATGTGGTGCCCATCGAGTTCGAATCGCCGAACGAGGTGGTGTTCGAGCATCTGCGCGCCCCCGCGCGCGCACGGCCAGGGCAGACGGCGGAACTCAGGCTCGTCCTGCGCAGCCAGCGCGCCGCGCGCGGAACGGTGTTCCTGCGTGAGGGCGGTCGAACGGTCGATCTCGATCCCGATGCGCCCGGCGACGGACTTGCGGTCGAACTCGACGCCGGACCGTTCACGCTTCCCGTTCCGTTCCCGCTCGGCGAGGGTGGGACGCGACGGTTCGAGGCCGTGTTCGAGCCGGCCGACGATGCGCAGGACTCGGTCCTCGAGAACAACCGTGTGACGGCGGTGACCTTCGTCGACGGCTCGGGACAGGTGCTCGTCGTCGATCCATCGGGTGGGACGGAGACACGCGCGTTCGTCGATGCGCTCGAGCAGACGACGATCTCGACGGTGGTCGTCACGCCCGAGTCGCTCTCGCAGGGCGGCGACTTCCTCTCGGGTTTCGACGCGGTGGTGCTCGCGAATGTGCCGCGCTGGTCGATCGATGGCGAGACCGACCGTCTGCTGCGCGCGTATGTGCACGACCTCGGCGGCGGCCTTCTGATGCTCGGCGGCGACCAGGCGTTCGGCGCGGGCGGATGGATCGACAGCGAGACGGCTTCCGTGCTTCCCGTCAAGCTCGACCCGCCCGCGACGCGCCAGATGATCCGTGGCGGACTGGTCCTGGTGGTCCACTCGTGCGAGATGCCGCAGGGCAACTACTGGGCGCAGCAGGTCTCGATCGCTGCGATCGAGGCGCTCACGCGGCTCGATCTCGTCGGCATCATCACGCTCGTCACCGGCGCGACCTGGGCGCACCCCCTCCAGGAGGCGGGCGACAAGTCGAGGGCGATCGCGGCAGCGCGATCCCTGCATGTCGGCGACATGTTCGACTTCGAGGAATCGGTCGCGATGGCGGTGAAGGCGCTCGACGAGTCGCGCGCGGGACAGCGGCACATCATCATCATCTCCGACGGCGACCCGGCTCCCCCGACGCAGGCCACGCTCGATCGTGCGGTGGACGCGAAGGTCACGATCACCACGGTGATGGTGTC
Organism: Planctomycetota bacterium; assembly: GCA_041163725.1. GTDB lineage: Bacteria > Planctomycetota > Phycisphaerae > Phycisphaerales > SM1A02 > QWPT01. Next base: position 3,464 of record JBEAQW010000030.1, on the reverse strand, counting down.
CGGCCACGGCACGCAGCAGGACTATGTAAACATGAAGTACACCGCCGAGAAGACCGGCGGCCGCTTCTACGAGGTCACGAATCCGAAGGCACTCCCGAAGATCTTCACGAAGGAAGCGTCGGTCGTCTCGCGATCGCTGCTCGTCGAGGGTGACTTCGCGCCGGCGATCTCGGCATCGAGCTCGGGCCCGCTGCGCGGCGTGAACGGCGTGCCCGCGCTGCAGGGCTACATCCTCACGATTCCCCGCGAAGGGCTCGCGCAGGTCCAGATCGCCAACAGCACCGAGGAGGGGCTCGATCCGATCTACGCGTGGTGGAACCACGGACTCGGACGCTCGATCGCGTTCACCTCCGATGTCGGTGCGCGCTGGACGCGAGGCTGGGCGGGATGGAGCGAGTACCGCGCGTTCTGGGAGCAGTCGGTCCGCTGGCTCCTGCGGCCCGCGGTTCCGTCGAACGCCTCGGTGCGCACGCGGGTCGAAGGCGAGACGGCGATCGTCGAACTCGAGGCGACGGACGCATCGGGCGGGTTCGCGGCGTCGCTGAACCCCGAGGCGGCGGTCGTCGATCCCGACGGCAAGGCGCGCATGCTCAACGCGGTGCAGGTCGGTCCTGGCCGTTGGCGGGCGGAGTTCCCCGTTCCCGATGCGGGTTCGTATCTCGTGAACTTCAGCCTCGGCGCCGGCGAGGATGGGCGCCGCGCAACCATGCAGGCTGCCGTGAATCTGCCGTACCCGAAGGAGTTCCGCACCGTGCGCGACAACCGCGCGCTACTCGAGCAGGTCGCGTCGCGGACGGGCGGGCGCGTGCTCGCGATCTCGTCGACGCCCGCGGGCATCGACGCGTTCGATCGCGCGGGACTGCCGATCCCCGAGAGCCAGAAGCGCATCTGGGATCTCATGGCGGTGCTCGCGGCGGTCGTCTTCCTGCTCGATGTCGCGGTGCGGCGACTTGCGATCGACTGGAGCGGTGCCCGCAAGGAACTCGGCGACGCGATCGCGGTGCGGTCGGCCGGCGAGGGTTCCATGGCCGCTTGGAAGAAGGCACGCGCCCAGCGCGGCGAGCGTGAGGCGCCCGCCGAGACATCGGAGGCGATGCGCAGGACGCTCGAGACCGGGCCCGCGCTCGATGTCCGCAAGGATGTCGCGAGCGGGGGATCGGACGACGCGTCGAGGTACTCTTCCGCTGCGGGCTCCGACGGGGGCTCAGACCCGGGCCCCGACGGGGCCGAGGCTGAGGACACGACATCGCGGCTGCTGCGTGCGAAGCGCCGCGCGTCGGGTGGCGATGCGGGGGAGGGCGGACCTGGGCGCTGAGCCTCCCAACTTCGCAGCCGATGCGCGCGCGATCGACGACTCGGGGCTCGACGATGTGGCCGAGGCGCGTCGTCGTTGCGAGGCGTTCCGCGGAATCTTCGCGCGACTCCGGGCCGAGGTCGGCAAGTCGCTCGTCGGCCAGCGGGAGGTCGTCGATCTCGCGCTCGTCACGCTCTTCGCCGACGGGCATCTTCTGCTCGAGGGCGTGCCAGGGCTTGGCAAGACGCTTCTCGTGCGATCGCTCGCCGCGGCCACGGGACTCGGGTTCTCCCGCATCCAGTTCACGCCGGATGTGATGCCCGCGGACATCACGGGCACGAGCATCCTCGTCGAGGACGAGGCGACCGGACGGCGCGAGATCCAGTTCCGGAAGGGGCCGCTCTTCGCGCAGCTCGTTCTCGCCGACGAGGTGAACCGGGCGAGTCCCAAGACGCAGTCGGCACTGCTCGAGGCGATGCAGGAGCGATCCGTGACGGTCGGCGGCGAGACGCGCTCGCTCGGTCGTCCGTTCTTCGTCATGGCGACGCAGAATCCGATCGAGCAGGAGGGGACCTTCCCACTTCCCGAGGCGCAGCTCGATCGCTTTCTGCTCAAGGTCGAGGTGCCGCCACCCGATCGCGAGACGCTGCGCGAGGTGCTCGAGCGGACCACCAGGACCGAAACGACGATGCCCTCGCAGGTGGTGGACGCCCGGACGATCGTCGCCGCGCAGAAGCTCGCGCGACGCATTCCCATGGCGCCCGAAGTGCAGGACTGGATCGTTCGTCTCGTCATGGGAACCCATCCGGACGGCGACTTCTGCGCCGAGGAGAACCGGGAGCTCATCCGGATCGGTGCGAGTCCGCGTGCGGCGCAGGCGATCGCGGGTTGCGCGCGTGTCGTGGCGTTGATGGCCGGTCGATACGCGGTCGGTTTCGGCGACGCGCGCAAGGTCGCGCGCGCGGCATTGCGTCACCGCATCCACCGGTCGTTCGCCGCCGAGAGCCGCGGCATCAGCGCCGACGAGATCGCGCGCCGCGTGATCGCGGCGACGCCGACCGATCCCGCGCTCGTCGCGGGAGCCGCGAAGTCCGCGGTTCGCATGAAGGAGGGCGCGTGAGCGGCGGGTCCCCCCGGAAGCTCGACGACCTCCTCGACTCGCGCCTGATGGCGAGGCTCGATGCCATCGATGTCGTGAGTCGCAAGATCTTCAGCGGGAAGCTGCAGGGAGAGCGTCGCTCGAAGCGCCGTGGCCAGAGCATCGAGTTCGCCGACTTCCGGCCGTATGTCCACGGCGACGACCTGCGCTTCGTCGACTGGAACATCTTCGGGCGGCTCGACCGTCTCTTCCTCAAGATGTTCCTCGAGGAGGAGGATCTCTCGCTCATCATCGCGCTCGATACGAGCGCCTCGATGCGCGCGGGTGATCCCGATGCGTTCGATTACGCGCGTCGCACCGCGATGGCGCTCGCATATGTCGGCCTCGTGAACCAGCACCGCGTTTCGCTCGTCGGCTTCTCGTCCGAGGGAGTCGAGCGCGCATCGAACCTGCGTGGACGCCGCAAGGCGGCGGATGTCGCGTCGTGGCTCCTCAAGAGGGAACCCGCCGGCGGCTCGGGGTTCGAACAGGCGATGCGTCTCGTCGGCACGACCCGCATCGGGCGCGGCATCATGGTGGTGCTCTCCGACTTCCTCTTCCACGAGGGCTTCGAGAAGGGGCTCAACATGGTCGCCGGCCGCGGCTACGACCTGTATGCGCTGCAGATCCTCGCGCCCCAGGTGGTCGATCCCACGCGCGACGGCGGGGTCGCGGGGGATCTCGTGCTCGTCGACAGCGAGACGGCCGCGGAGACCGAGGTGACGGTCACGCCGGAACTCATGCGCATCTACCGCGATCGGCTCGACCGGCTCTGCGGCGCGCTCCGCGGATTCTGCACGCGGCGCGACATCGTGCACATGGTCGTCGAGACATCGACGCCCGTCGAGACGCTGATGCTCGAGTACCTGCGGCGCAGGGGGCTCCTGCGATGAGCGCGTTGCTCGCCGTGACCTGGGTCACCCCGCTCGCCGGCGCCATCCTCGGCGCGGCGATCCTCGCGCCGCTCGTCGCCCTGTGGTTCCTCAAGCTGCGGCGGCGCAAGCGCGTCGTCTCGAGCACGCTCCTCTGGAC
>JBEAQW010000029.1:0-10302 GCA_041163725.1 Planctomycetota bacterium | reverse complement strand
GGACGAGTGATACAGGGCCCGCGCGCGGAGACGCCGCGCGGGAAGCGACGACCCGTCGGGGCGCGCGTGGAGTGAGGGACCGTAGTTCATGGCGATCAGGGTGCTCATGCTCGGCTGGGAGTTCCCCCCGTTCATCACGGGTGGTCTCGGCACGGCCTGCTACGGCCTGACGCGCGCGCTCGACAACCAGCATGTCGATGTGACCTTCGTCCTTCCGAAGTCGGTTCCCGCGGACAGCGCGTCGCATGTCCGGCTGGTCAGCCCCGGCTCCGTGCTCGAGCGGGCCACCGGTCGGCTCCCGGCCCCGAGTGGAGGCGAACCCGCGCGTGTCCGCGAACCCGACCGTGCCGCAGCGACGCCCGTTCCGACTCCGCAGCCCGCACCCGTGGGCGGGATGACCACCACGGAGTGCGAGCAGTGGAACCGCATCGTCGGCGAGTTCGCGACGACGAAGTTCATCGAGATTCCCGGCGAATACGCGTCGGTCTACGCCAGCGGATCCGAGTCGGCGCCCTCGCGCGTCGCCGAGAGCGTGCGGCGGATGCGCGAGGTCGGATGGAGCATCGAGCGGATCCGAACGCTCGCGCGCGCGGGCGCGTTCCCGCAGCTCATGGGCGACCCCGTCGAAAGCGCGATCGAGTCGGCGCTTCCCGAGACCGCGGGTCGCGCAAAGGACGGCGTGGGCAGCCGTGGCGCCGACGCCGCCGACTACTCCGGCGACCTTCTCGGGATGTCCGAACGCTACGCACGCTTCGCGGTCGACGCGACGCGCAACCTCGCGTTCGATGTGATCCATGCGCACGACTGGCTGACCTATCCCGCCGGACTCGCGATCGCGCGCCTCACCGGCAAGCCGCTCGTCGTGCATGTCCACTCGACCGAGTTCGATCGATCGGGCGAGCATCCGCACCAGCAGATCTACAACATCGAGCGCCGCGGCATGCACGGCGCGACGCGCGTGATCGCCGTGAGCATGCTCACGAAGAACATCTGCGTGAACCGCTACGGTGTGGGCGCAGGCAAGATCGATGTCGTCTACAACGGCGTCGACCTGAATCCCTCCGACGCCGGCGTGCAGCCGATCCATTCGAAGGACCGCATCGTCCTCTACTTCGGACGGATCACCATGCAGAAGGGCCCGGAGTACTTCATCCAGGCCGCGAAGCGGGTGCTCGAGTACATGGACGATGTGAAGTTCGTCGTCGCCGGCTCGGGCGATCAGGCGCAGCGCATGATCGAGATGGCCGCGGCCATGGGGATCGGGCACAAGGTCCTCTTCACGGGCTTCCTGCGCGGGCGTGACATCGCACGGGTGTTCGCCATGGCGGACCTGTATGTGATGCCGAGCGTGAGCGAGCCGTTCGGCATCGCGCCGCTCGAGGCGATGAGCCACAATGTCCCCGTGCTCATCTCGAAGAGTTCGGGCGTCAGCGAGGTGCTCATGCACGCGCTCAAGGTCGACTTCTGGGATATCGAGGACATGGCGGACAAGATCATCGCGGTCCTCCGCTACCCACCGCTCTCCCGGCAGCTCGTCGAGCACGGTGCGTTCGAGATCCGCGGCATCAACTGGGAGGGCGCTGCGACGCGCACGATCCGCTCCTACGAGCGCGCCCTCCACGCGGCCGCGGCGCGTCCCGCGTACTGACTCCGCACGGCGGCCCCGAGCGCCGCCGCCGCGCTGGCGGGAGCGGGTTTCCAACAAGGAAAAGCAGGACCGCCGAACATGCGCGCCGATCTATACTGCGCGCCCCTATGGCCCTGTTTTTCAAGTCGAAGAAGCCCGCAGCCGCCCCCCAGCCGTCGACCGCGCCGACCGGCGAGGTCGTCGAGACGGATCCCGCGCTCGAGTCGCGCATCCAGTCGATCGGCGCGGACTTCCTCGACCGCGCACGCAACGCGCGCACCGGCATGCTCGCCGTGTGGAGCGAGGGCCTGATGGACTGGGCGATGCAGGACGAGGCCTTCAAGGTCCAGATCTTCCGCTTCGTCGACTGCTTCCCGATGCTCAAGGACAACGACGCGGTCTACGAGCACCTCATGGACTACCTGTCGCAGCCCGGCGTGACGCCGCCGCCCTTCGTGGCGACCGCGCTCAAGGCCGGCAGCCTTGCGAAGGGACTCGTCACCAAGACGATGTCGGGGCAGATCACCTCGATGGCGCAGAAGTTCATCGCGGGCACCGACGCGGCAAGCGCCCTGCCGACGCTCAAGAAGATCTGGGGTTCAGGCCTCTGCTTCTCGGTGGACCTGCTCGGCGAGGCATGCGTGAGCGACGAGGAGGCGGATGCGTACCGCAGGAAGTACCTCGATCTCGTCGAGAACCTGCCCGCGACCGTCGCCTCGTGGGGCGCCAACGCGCGGCTGGAGTCCGATCATCTCGGCCCGATCCCGCGCACGAATGTCTCGATCAAGATCAGCTCGCTCTCGGCCCGGGTCGATCCGATCGACACCGAGGGATCGATCAACGGCCTGCTCGAGAACATCGCTCCCATCCTCGAGGCCGCGCGCCGCAACGGCGTGCTGGTGAACTTCGACATGGAGCAGTTCGCGCTCAAGGACCTGACGCTCGAACTCTTCATGCGCGCGTGCGAGAAGTACGAGTTCGAGGCCGGCCTGGCGATGCAGGCGTACCTCCGTTCGGGTGACGACGACGCGCGGCGAATCATCGACTGGTCGCGACGCGCCGGGCGACAGGTCACGGTGCGTCTCGTGAAGGGCGCGTACTGGGACTACGAGACGATCAACGCCGAGCAGCAGGGATGGCCCGTGCCGGTCTGGAGCCGCAAGGCCGATACCGACGCGTGCTTCGAGCGCATGGCTGCGGCGTTCATCGCATCGACACCGACAAAGGCCGGTGAAGGCGGCGTGAAGCTCGCGCTCGGCAGCCACAATGCGCGTTCGATCGCGGCGGCGCTGGCGGCGCTCGAGCGGCGGAACCTCCCCGCCTCGGCGCTCGAACTGCAGATGCTGTTCGGCATGGGCGACCAGCTCAAGGCCGCGGCGATCGACCGCGGTCTCCGTCTCCGCGAGTACGTGCCCGTGGGCGAGCTCATCCCCGGCATGGCCTACCTCGTGCGGCGGCTGCTCGAGAACAGTTCCAACGAGTCGTGGCTGAAGGCGGGGTTCAAGGACAACGCCTCGACCGAACGCCTGCTCGCGAGCCCCCACCGCCGGTTCGAGTCGGACCCCGGGATCGACCGCATCGCGAAGGCCCCTGAGCGCCACGCGCTCAGCGACGCGCCGCCCGCGATCGGAAACGGCCGTGCGTTCTACACCGAGCCCATGCGCAACTTCGCGCTGCGTGCGGAGCGTGACGCGTTCGCATCGGCGATGGCGCGCGCGCAGGTGCCTGCCGTGGCGAACGCCGGAACGCGCGAGGATGCGCTCCGCGCGGTGGCAGCCGCACACGCGGCGTTCCCGAAGTGGCGCGACCGCGCGTTCGGCGAGCGGGCTGCCGTGCTCATCGCGGCGGCCGCGGAGATGCGTGCGCGGCGCGACGAACTCTCCGCCGTCATCGTGCGCGAATCGGGCAAGGTCTGGCGCGAGGCCGATGCCGATGTCTGCGAGGCGATCGACTTCTGCGAGTACTACTCGCGCGAAGGCGCGAAGCTCTTCGCCGCCGAGCGGCTTGGGCGTTTCGTCGGCGAACTCGACGAGCAGTGGTACCAGCCGCGCGGCGTCGCCGCGGTCATCGCGCCGTGGAACTTCCCCCTCGCGATCTGCTGCGGCATGGCCGTGGCCGCGCTCGTGACGGGCAACACGGTCGTCGTGAAGCCGGCGGAGCAGACGCCCGGCATCGCGCGCATCTTCTGCGAGATCCTGTGGCGCGCGGGTACTCCCGCCGATGTGCTCCACTTCATCGCAGGTCCCGGCGAGACGGTCGGCGCGGCGCTCGTCCGCGATCCACGCGTGGCGCTGATCGCGTTCACCGGCTCGAAGGCGGTCGGACTCGACATCGTGCAGGCCTCCGGCGTGGTCGCGCCCGGTCAGGAGTTCGTGAAGAAGGTCGTCTGCGAGATGGGCGGCAAGAACGCGATCATCGTCGACACCTCGGCGGATCTCGACGAGGCCGTTCTCGGCGTGCGGCAGAGCGCGTTCGGCTTCTGCGGCCAGAAGTGCTCCGCGTGCAGCCGTGCGATCGTCGTCGGAAGCGCGTACGAGCCGTTCCTGCAGCGGCTCGTCGGTGCCACGGCGGCCCTTGTCGTCGGCGATCCCGGGGATCCAGGAACGGACATCGGTCCCGTGATCGACTCGGAGGCGGCGGCGAAGATCCGCTCGTACATCGAGATCGGCAAGAGCGAGGGGAAGCACGAGCTCACGCTCGCGGTGCCGGAGGGCCTCGAGGCCCGCGTGGGCAAGCCGTTCGTCGGTCCGACGATCTTCAGCGGCGTTCGGCCGGATGCGCGCATCGCGCGCGAGGAGATCTTCGGTCCGGTGCTCGCGGTCATGCATGCGCGCGACTTCGACGAGGCGCTCGCGATGGCGAACGCACCCGAGTACAAGCTCACCGGCGGCGTCTTCAGCCGCCGTCCCGAGCACCTCGCGCGCGCCCGCCGGGAGTTCCGCGTCGGGAACCTCTATCTCAACCGCGGCATCACGGGCGCGCTCGTGGGACGGCAGCCCTTCGGCGGCTTCGGCATGTCGGGAATCGGCTCGAAGGCCGGCGGGCGCGACTACCTGCTTCAGTTCGTCGAGCCGCGCGCGGTCTGCGAGAACACGATGCGTCGTGGATTCGCCCCCGGGCTCGAGTAGGCCTCGAGGTTGGAGGTTGCGACGCGTCGAACCTCACCTGACAACTTGATGAACCGCAGGAAAGAAAAGCAGCGGTTCGAGAAGTGCTCCCGGCGGACGGTAGAACGCCGCCATGCAACGGATCCAGAGCTTCGCCCTGAGGGGAATCGATGCGGTCGCGGTCGAGATCGAGTGCGATGAGCGACCGAGGCGCGAAGGCGCGCAGGATGGCGGAACGAGGCCCGTGATCGTCGGGCTTCCCGACGCGAGCGTCCGCGAGTCGATGCAACGCGTGCGGGCCGCGCTCGCCGCCTCGGAACTCCCCTATCCACGGGGCGAGTGCGTCATCAACCTCGCGCCCGCGGAACTCCGAAAGGAGGGACCGGTCTACGACCTCGCCATCGCGATCGGGCTGCTCCGGATGCAGGGCGTGATCGGCGAGCGCGCGGACGACCGTCTCGCCCGGCTCGCCATCGCCGGCGAACTCGCACTCGACGGACTCGTTCGCCCGATCAGGGGAGCGACCAGTCTCGCGGCGTTCGCCCGCGATCAGGGGCTCTCGGGCGTGATCGTTCCCCGCGCGAACGCACCCGAGGCCGCAGCCGTCGAGGGAATCGAGGTGTTCGGCGTCGAGCGGCTCACCGAGGCGCTCGGTTTCCTCAATGGGATGTACGACATCCCTCGCGAGCCTCGCCCTGCGGACTGCGCCGCGCCATTCGGGGCCGCGATCGACTTCGCCGACGTGCGCGGACAGGAGGCGGCGAAGCGCGCGCTCGCGCTTGCCGCGGCCGGCGGACACAACACACTCCTCATCGGGCCGGCTGGAAGCGGCAAGACGATGATGGCCCGCGCGCTTCCCGGCATCCTGCCGCCGCTGACTTCGGACGAGGCGCTCGAGGTGACGCGCATCTACTCCGCGATCGGCGCGGTTCCGCGCGGGGCTGGTCTCGTGCGCGAGCGTCCGTTCCGCTCACCCCACCACTCATCGAGCGCGGCGGCGATCGTCGGGGGGGGATCGACGCCTCGACCTGGAGAAGTCAGCCTCTCCCATCACGGTGTCCTGTTCCTCGACGAACTCCCCGAGTTCCCGCGTGTGGTGCTCGAATCGCTTCGCGAGCCTCTCGAGGACGGGTTCATCACGATCTCACGCGCGAACGGAACGGTGCGCTACCCCGCCCATGCGATGCTCGTCGCGGCGATGAACCCGACGCACGCCGGCGGTTTCGCGGCGAGTGCGACCGAACGCCGCGCGCAGGAGCGCTACATCGGGCGCCTGTCCGGGCCTCTGCTCGACCGGATCGACATGCACATCGAGGTCCGCGCGGTGCCCTTCGCATCGCTCCAGTCTCCGCGCGCGGGACTCTCCAGTTCGGAGCTTCGAACACGCGTGCTCGAGGCCCGCGGACGCATGGAGGCGCGGCAAGGCCGCGCGAAACCGAATGCCCGGCTCAGCGGCCGTGAACTTGATCGGATCTGCCCACTCGAGGGTCCGGCGCAGCGGCTCCTCGAATCCGCCATGCGCGACCTCGGGCTCTCCGCGCGCGCGTACGACCGTATCAGGCGGGTCGCGCGCACCATCGGCGACATCGACGAAGTCGATGCCATCGCGGAGGCGCAGGTCGCGGAGGCGATCCACTATCGGATACTCGACAGAATCAGGGCAGGTACGGCCGCATGAAACGGACGACGAGGCTCCCGTCGACGGACGGCACCCGCGTTGCCGGGGCTCGGCGACATCGATATCACGCGCGAGCGCGAGCTCGGCGACGCGGCATGGCGTTCCCCACCCTGCATCGGATCGTCGCGATCGCCCGCGAAGCCATGCGCGGGGCGCGCGAGCGACTCGTCATCGCGCTTCAACTCGCGCTCACCGGGGCGAGCCCGCGGCGTTGCGACAGCCGCGAAAGGTCGTACGGGCCCGAGGCACCCGGGCGCCGAAACTCGCGCGTGAGCCCCGTCCGCCAAGCGCGCCGACGGGACAGTCTTCGGCAGAGGCGGGCAGACGAGCGGTGGTCATCGGCGACGAAGTCGCCGGAACCCATTCGGCTTCCCGTCGGCGTAGTCCCAGACCGTCACGACGAGATCCTGAACTCCCCAGAGTATCGCGCGCTCGTGCGTCGGATAGAGCACATCGAGTCGCTCGCCCTTGATCGCGCCCCCGACATCGAGCACCGGGACAACCGCCCCGCCGTGGTAGCCAGGCACACTCACGAGCGAGCCGAGCGGGAGAACCTTCGGATCGGCTGCGACGAGGCACCCGCCATTCACGAAGACCGAGTATCCGCTGGCGGTGATGCCGTCGGCGCTCGCACCACAACTCCGTTCGTCGGGGCTATAGGCGGTGACACGCATTCGCATCGTGGCGACGGGCCGGATCGGACGACCGTTGTACGAAGCCATCTCCGTCGGCTCCCCAGAAAGCGAAAGCGCGATGGCAAGCTCGACCTCCGATCGGTCGACGGCCGTGGTCCGCGACGCGTCCCCGAGCGCCTGCCATGCGAAGGTGCGAACGGGGAGATACCCACCGTTCTCAGCGAGCGCGCGTGCGAAGGAGCGGGCTGCTGTCGCGCGCAGGCGTCGCTCATCGTCCGAAGCGGCGCTCCCGGGGTGCTCGAGGTCACCCTCACGCAACCGGCGGACGAACTCACCCCAGTCGGGCATGCCGCCGCGGACACCGAGCTGTTCATCAGCATCGGCCGCCATCGGCACGGGATCCGCATTGGTCGGCGATGCCCGGGTTCCAACACCGAGCCCCACGAGCCCCGCCGCGACGGCGGCGGCGGCAACGGTCGACCCGTACGCACGCCATGCGGGGCGATACCCTCCGAGCCGAGCCCTGAGTTGAGCAAAGACCGATCGCATTCGTGCTCCCCTTCCGAGCGGGCTGAAGACGCTTCCCACTCCGGCCGAGCATGGCCGACTGAAGGAGCGAATGATAATCCGATCACGGCGGTTGCAACCGCCTGGGGCGAAACTCACCTCCCCTGCGAGATGGTCGTCCTCGCAGCACCTCAGGGCGAGGTGCATCCTCGAAATCCGATTCGATCAGAGACTTTGGACAGGCGATGCTCGAATCCTGCCTGTGGCCCCATCTCGGACAGTACACCCGAGGCTCAAGGTACCGCGGCGTTTGCTAGTGTGATCTCCCCATGGAACTCGACCTCGTCGGGATCATCCTCGTCTCCGGCATCGGACTCATCGGAGGCTGCTTCGGAGGGCTGCTCGGCCTGGGTGGGTCCGTGTTCTTCATTCCCGCCCTTGCCCTGCTTTACGGCCCGAACCAGCATCTCTATCAGGCCGCCGCCTTGATCGTGAACATCTTCGTTGCGATCACCGCCACGCTTCGGCACAGAGGCAAGGGGACGATCCAGCGGGATCTTGTCTGGCTCGTCGCAGTCAGTTCAGCCGGGACCGCACTCCTCGGAGTCTTGCTGAGCAATCTGCTCGAACCCCGTCCCCTGTCCGCGGTCTTCGGGATCTTCCTGATCTACGCGGCGATCTCGGAGGTCATTCGACTCCTTCGCAGAGCGGACGGCGGCGCGTTCGACCCGGCATCACCCTCTCGTCGGCGACAGGCGGCACTCATCGCCGGTATCGCAGGAGGGGCCGCCAGCGGCCTTCTCGGTATCGGTGGAGGCGCCGTGATGGTCCCGATACTCGTTCGGTTCGTTCGGCTTCCGATTCGGGCAGCCGTGGCTACCACATCCGCCGCGATGATCCTCACCTGCATCGTCGGAGCCATGGCGAAGAACCTGGCCATCGGAAGCCTGCCGGATGCCACGGGCTCCGAGATCTCAGCGACAGCCCCGATGTTGCTTGCGAGCGTACTCGCTCCGGCAGCGGTCCTCGGTGCCTACCTCGGAGCAAGCATCGTGTACGCGATCCCTCCCACAGCGACGCGCATCGTCCTCGCGCTTCTCCTTCTCGGCGGAGGCGCGCGAATGGTTGCAGCCGGCGTGACGGCAAGCAGGGCGGTTACAGGCGACGGAACTCAAGCCGATCCCGAGCTCATGCAAGTAGCGTTGGATCGGCCAGGACCCTCGCAGGAGACCGAATGAAAGCGGGCGCTGCGCGATCGCGCACTCGCCCGCTCTCAAGCCGCCGGTAAACCGGACGGATGTTTCAACGCTCGTGCTTCAGCGTCCGAAGCAGCCGGTATGCCCCTTCGGAACATACTGGCCCCAAACGGCCTGCTCCACCTGACGGCCAGTCGATGAGTAGACCATGAACGGAATCCAGGTCAGGCCGAGCGTGTTCGCATCGGGAACGACGCGCAGGGTCACCAGTCCGGTCTCGCCATCGATCTTCGAGTCCACGAGCTCCACTCGTGCGGCGCTCGAGGAACTCGCCGCAGCGACGATCGTCTCGCCTGCAGTCAGCTTGGTGAGCTCGAGCACGAACTCGTAGCTCTGCCCCTGCTCCATGCGGCCGAACGTGTGTCGGTACTCCGTCGGTGCGATCCCGCGCGGAAGCACGATCGTCGATTCGTGGCGGACGAAGATGTCAACCAGCGGACAGTCAGCGCGATCGGTTTCGATCAGCCAGTATCGCTTCGCCTCACCCGGCGCGAAATCGCGTTCGAAGTCCCAGTCGAGCAGGTACTGGCTGCGAGGAGCGTCCTTCTCGGGATCGAAACCCACCAGATTTGGCTTCTTGCCTCCGACCGCGCAGATCGTGAAGGGCTGCTTGTCGATCGACTCGATCACCGTGCGTCCCGTCGTGGCCATTCCCTTCACCACATTGAGGTAGGACGGGCTCACGCGAATGGGAAGCGAAACCTCCTGCTTGAGCTGGATTGGAACCACCTGGGTATAGCCGTCGATCAGCACCTTGAGCTCGGCCCCCTTCTTGCCCGGCGAGGACTGAGCCTTCATGGTGGCCTTGAGCTCGATGGAGCCGCCCACCGGAATCTTGCGACCGGAGAGATCTTCCAGCGTGGTGCACTTGCAACTCGGCTGGACCGTCAGGACCTCGAGTTCGCGATCTCCGGTATTGATCAGTTTGACGACTCCGTCCTTGCTGACCGATGGGGGCAGGATTCCAAAGTCCAGAACGTCAGGCTCGACGCGGAGGGGAGGTGGGCCATCGATTGTCTCGAACGGCTCGTCGGAGGCCGTCGCGCCCGCGCCGACTGGCGCCGACGACTGTTGCGTCGCCGGGGCAGCCGCGGCCTGGCCTCGCACCTCTGCCGGGGAGTCGGTCTGGCCCGGGCCGCCACCAGTTCGATCACAACCGACCACACCAATCGCAAACCCCGCCATCAGCGCGAACACCGCCGACCTAACTCGCCTCGCTACAGGCCGATGATCGGTGGGATGAGTCCAGACGGTCCGACGGTTGCTGTTCCACGGTGTCATGTAGGTTTGGTCCTTCTTCGAGGCTTCCCCTACGGCCTCGTACTCGTTCCGTTGCAAGGTCTGCCCTCCGATCCAGGTGCAGAACCCTCAGTCTAGCAGCCTCGCGCGCCCCGATGAGGAGCCTCAAGCGCAGCAGCCCGGGCCGTGAATGCGGTACGCACGCCCCCGACCCACAGAGGGTTGTGCGATTTGAATCGCCTGGTTGGGCAAT
>JBEAQW010000028.1:0-5822 GCA_041163725.1 Planctomycetota bacterium | reverse complement strand
CCATCCAATACAGGAGTTTCATAGTGAAGACCAGTCTGACTCTTGGCGGCTTGCTCCTTGGCGGAACGGCCATCTTCCTCGGCCAGTTCCAAGCCACCGCCGTCCCCGGCGATGGTGATGGCGGCACGGCTTCGGTTGGCCCCGATGTGATCGTCGGTGCGATTCCCGATGTCGCGCGCTACACGCCCGGCACCTATCAGGGCGTCCAGTACGCGTCGTATGCATTCGGTTCGACGAGCTGCAACATCGGTACCTCGCAACTGCTCTGGCAGCCGAATCCGGATCCCGATCATCCGACGATCCCGCAGAACCTGTACCGCATCAAGGATGGCGTGATCGAGCAGATCGGCCTTTCGTGGTGCAAGCACGGATTCTGCGCGCTTCAGCAGACGCTCTGCGGCGCATGCCAGCCCGCTGGCGGCGGTTGCCCGACCGTCCTCGGCATCGGTTGCTCCGATCCGTACACCGCAAGCCTCAACGGCGCGCAGGGTGACCTCAAGAGCCGCGGTCCGATCAATCCCGCGACCGGCGTGTTCTCGGGTACCTACACCGATCCGTCGGCTCCCGCCGGCCTGCCCGCCTCGCTCCGCGAGCGCGTCATGGTCGCGCGTGCCGACCTCGATCCCGCGCAGAACGCGGGCGCGACCTATGTCGCCGAGTGCCAGTACATCCACCCGCAGGATGCCGCGTCGGGCAACGACACGAACAACGCGTCGTACCGCATGGTGACCGTGGGCGCGACCTGGTCGAACACGCAGGGCTACCCGCTCACGCTGACCGGTCCCACCCTGCAGCAGCTGCCCGCCATCTTCGCGTGGCAGGCCAGCGCTCCGAGCAATGTCGGCGTGAAGAGCTACGACGTGATCGGCGACGGTCGCTTCCTGCTCGGCTACCGCGTGATCGACAACGGCAACGGCACCTGGCGCTACGAGTACGCCATCCAGAACCTGAACTCCGACCGCGCGGGCGGATCGTTCTCGGTGCCGATCGCCGACGGCGTCAATGTCACCAACATCGGATTCAAGTCGCCGGCCTACTTCAACGGCGAGAACTACAGCAACGCGCCGTGGACCACCTCGCTCGCCGATGGCGCGCTGACCTGGACCTGCGAGCCGAACACCAACGCGAACGCGAACGCGCTCCGCTGGTCGACGCTCTACAACTTCCGCTTCACCGCGGACATCGCGCCGCAGACCAACCTCGGCCTCGTGACGCTCGGCCTCTGGAAGGCTCCGACCGCCACGAGCACCGCGACCTCGGTGCAGATGGGCGCGCCCATCCCAGCGACCCCGGCGCCGCCGGCGATCCCGGGCGACTACGACGGCAACGGCGTGGTCGACGGTGCGGACCTCGCGAACCTGCTCAATGGCTGGGGTGCGGCTGGTGCCGACCTCAACAATGACGGGACCACCGATGGTTCCGACCTCGCGATCCTCCTCAACAACTGGGGTTGATCGTTCGCACAACCGACTCGAGCAGGTGGGGCCTCCGGGCCCCACCTGTGTTTTTCGGCCCTCGGCGCGGCTGCCGCTGCGGCACCAAGTCGGGCTGAGTTTTCAGATTGACCGTATTTCGCGCCTCGCTCCTCTCTCGCCCTGCGAAGAGTCGGGCCGGGGCCCGATCCTGAACCACGCAAGAACCATGAACACGATCTCACGCCTGACCTCGTCGCTTCTCCTCCCGCTCGTGCTCTCGGCGGGAGCTACATCCGCGCTCGCGTCCGTGCCCGCGTCGGAGGCTGGCGCACCGCGTGCGCCCCGCCTCGACGGAATCCTGCGCTACGACACGCAGCAGATCGCCGTTCCCGCAGGCATCCCCGATTCGGCCGAGATCAAGGTCGAGATCAATGGGACCGTCGAGACGCTGCGACTCGTGCGCACCTCGCTGCGTAGCGACAAGGCGAAGCTGCTCCTCGACCGCGGCAACGGCAAGATGGAGGAGGTCCCGCTTCCCCCGCACCGCACCTACCGCGGAACCGTCGCTTCGAACGGCGCGCTCGTCTCGGCATCGATCATCGACGGTCGCCTGACGGCCATGATCGACATGCCCGAATCGACCTACTTCGTGCAGCCGATGAGCGACTTCGGCGCCGCGCGCGGGTCCACCGCGCATGTCGTCCACTCGCACGCGGATGTCGCGCCGTTCGACGACCACCGCTGCGGCTACGACGAGTACAAGATGCCGCTTCCCGACTGGATGCTCGGCGAGCCCTCCGATCCCGGCGAGCAGATCGGCGGAGGCGGCGGTGCTCCGTTCTCCGGCGGCGAGGGCGGCATCGCGGGCACGACGCCGTTCGTGACCGAGATCGCGTTCGACGCGGACTTCGAGTTCTTCCAGCTGAACGGCTCGAACGCGAACAACGTGGTGAACGACATCGAGAACGTCATGAACAACGTGACGCTGGTCTACGACCGCGATGTGAACATCACCTACGAGTTCAGCACCTTCGTCGTGCGCACGAACGCCGCCGACCCCTACACCTCGACCGTGATGGACACGCTGCTCTGCGAGTTCCGGAACACCTGGAACACCACGCCGGAGAGCCAGATCCAGCGCGATGTGGCGCAGCTCTTCACGGGCAAGCAGATCACGGGCAATGTGATCGGCCTCGCGTGGCTCGGCGTCGTGTGCAACCAGGGGGGCAACGCCTGCTCCGCGACGGGCAGCCTCGCGTACTCGGTGGTCGAGAGCCGCTTCACGAACTCGATCGACTTCCGCACCTCGCTGTCGGCGCACGAGATCGGTCACAACTGGCAGTCGGGACACTGCGACGGCGCGAGCCCGTGCAACATCATGTGCTCGGTCATCAACAGCTGCTCCGGCACGACCGGGTCGAACCTGAAGTTCTCGCCGACCGCGCAGTCGGCGATCACGGGGTACCGCAACGCGGTGTCGTGCGATCCGGTGCTGCCCGCGCCGATCGCGCTGCCCTTCTCGGACAGCTTCGACGGATCCGCCGCGATCAATACGAACAACTGGATCTACTCGAAGGGGGCCGCCGTCTCGACCGCGGCGGTGAACGAGCCGAGCCCGGCGCGTTCGCTCAACCTCGACGCGCTCGGCAACCTCGCATACGGCGACGACGAGATCCGCTCGAACTTCATGCTGCTCGCGGGCCTGCCGACCGTCATCGTGCAGTACGCCACGCAGCACATCGGCGTCGAGTCGGGCAAGCAGCTGGTCGTGGAGTATCTGAACAACACGCTCGACTGGGTCGTGCTCAACACCGTCACCTCGGACGGCGTGAATCAGACGAGCTTCGACCAGTGGCAGCACACACTGCCGGCGAACGCGAAGCACAACAAGTTCCGCCTGCGCTTCCGAACCGTGGTCGATGCCGCGAACGACGACTGGTTCATCGACGATGTGCGCGTGGTGACCGTGATCGTCCCCGACAACGACGAGTGCGAGACGGCGATCGCGATCGGCGAGGGCACCTTCTCCTTCAACACGACCAACGCGACCGACAGCGCCACCTCCCTGCCCGCGTTCTGCGACGACGGCGCGGGGACCACGATGGCGAAGGACATCTGGTACCTCTACAACGCGACCTGCGACGGGCTCGTGACGGTGACGACCTGCGGTACGGCGAACTTCGACACGCGGATCGCGGCGTACACGCTCGCTTGCCCGCCCGCCGGCGGCATCCTGGCGTGCGATGACAACGATGCGGGCTGCCCGAACCAGACCTCGTCGATGTTCTTCCCCGCGTTCGCGGGACAGGCGGTGTTCCTACGGATCGGCGGGGCGACCGGTGGCGGCACGGGCAGCTTCTCCGTCACCTGCGCGCCGTTCGTCGTCTGTCCGGCCGATCTGAACAATGACGGCGGCGTGGACGGATCCGATCTCGCGATCCTGCTCAACGCGTGGGCGACGCCCAACGCCGATGTCGACGGTGACGGCACCACGAACGGCGCCGATCTCGCGGCCGTCCTGAACGCGTGGGGCGCCTGTCCGTGACCGCTCGCTGAACGCGGCACATCCGGGTGCCGCGCGCGAACGCCGAACGGGATATAAACCCGTCGGTGGATTCCGAATCGCAGCCAGCCCGAAGCGATCGCAAGCCTGCACTCAGCAGGCTGGCGGTCGCTTCGGCCGTTCTTGGCGTCGTGTCCGTACCAATGTTCTGCTGCGCGATGGGGCTGCCTGCGATGGCGGCCGTCATGCTCGGAATGCTCGCGCTGATGCGGATCCGCATGTCGCCGGAGCAGGTGGCGGGACGACGGTTCGCGTGGATTGGAATCTCCTCGGGCGCGACGGCGCTCGTGCTGACCTGGGCGCTGGCGATCTTCGCTGGTTCGCTGCAGCGCGACTGGGATCGTCAACTCGACGAGGGCGTGCAGGCGACGCTTGCCGCGACCGACGAGGATGCCGCGCGTACGGCCTTGCGGGCGTGGTCGGCGGGGAGCAGCGAGACCGTCTCTGCCGCGGAGATCCGCAGGTTCGCGGAAGTCGTCCGCGCGCGATACGGGCCGCTCGAGTCGATGAGCATGGTGCGGCAGGAGTCGTCGCCCTCGCTCTTCGGCGACTCGTTCGTCATCCATGTGGTGAACCTCGAGTTCGAGTCGGGTACACGCACGGGCGTCGTGAAGGGTCGACTCGACCCGGCTCCAGGAGATGTCGTGCCATCGCTCTTCCTCGCTTCGATCGTCGTGAGCGGTTCGGAGGAGGAGGGTGGCGACCTGCGTTTCCCCGAGGCGAAGCGGCGCGAGGCCGACGGGATCACCGACCGCAATAGCGACCGCAACACCGACGGGAGCGAGCCAGCGCAGTCGGGCGGAACCACAACGGAGTCTCCATGATGGGCACCGGCACGCAGTACACGACGGCGCCGACAGGGCTTGGCTCGATCGGGCAGGCGGCGGCGGTGCCGGCCGTGCCGCGCTTCGACGGGCGAACGGTGACGGTCATGGGTCTGGGGCGATTCGGCGGTGGTGTCGGTGTCACGCGCTACCTCGCATCGCGCGGCGCGCGCGTGCGGCTGACCGATCTCGGCACGCCCGACACGCTCGCGGAGTCGCTCGCGCGGCTTGGCCCCGAGATCGCGCGCGGCGCGGTCGATTGCGTGCTCGGCGAGCATCGCGACGAGGATTTCACGGGCGTGGACTTCGTGATCGCGAACCCTGCGGTTCCGCTTCCGTGGTCGAACCGGTATCTCGCGGCGGCGCGCAGTGCGGGCATTCCCATGCTGACCGAGATCGGTCTCGTCCTGCGCGAACTGGCCGCGCGCGGCGTCGGCAACATCGTCGGCGTGACGGGAAGCGCGGGAAAGAGCACGACCTCCGCCATGCTGCACGCGGCGCTCGACGGTGGTGCGAGGCGCGCACACCTCGGCGGCAACATCGGCGGGTCGCTGCTCGACTCGCTCGACGCGATCGCTCCGGACGACTTCGTCGTACTCGAGCTCTCGAGCGCGATGCTCTGGTGGATCGCCGAGGAACTGCAGTGGTCGCCGCCGGTCGCGGTGTTCACGAACATCCTCCCGAACCACATCGACTGGCATGGGTCGTTCGAGCACTACGCGCAGTCGAAGGCGGCGATCCGACGGTTCGCGTCGGTGGGTGCGCGCTTCGTGTCGGCGTTCGCGGGTACGCCCGCCGCCGCGCGCGCGGTCGAACTCGGGAGCGATGCGTGGTGGGAGACACGCGAGGCAACCGCGTCGTCCACGGCGGGACTTCCGCCGATCGACTCGATGGAGACTCTGCTGCCGGGCGCGCACAACCGCGCGAACGCTCGGCTTGCGCTCGAGGCGGCGGTCGCGGCATACGCGCATGCGGGGCTCGACGGGATGGCGGCGATGGCGGAGTTCCGTGCGCGGATCG
>JBEAQW010000027.1:0-13254 GCA_041163725.1 Planctomycetota bacterium | reverse complement strand
GCCGATGCGGGACAACCTGGATCGACGGTCGGACGCGCGGTCGAATCGCGGTGCGGCTGTGCCGCGGACAACGCGTGATCGCGTAGGCTGCCGCGCGTGCACGGCCTTCTCGTGGACATCCTGGTCCTGCTCTCCGCGGCCCTCGCGCTCGGCATGCTCGCCGAGCGCCTCGGTGCCAGCGCGATCCTCGGCTACCTGATCGCGGGGACGCTCGTCGGGCCGAATGTGCTGGGGCTCGTGCACGGCAGCGAGAATGTCGAGCTTCTCGCGGAGCTCGGCGCGTCGCTCCTTCTCTTCACGATCGGGACCGAGTTCAGCGTCTCGCGGCTGCGGCGGCTGGGGCGGCGCGCATTCATCGCGGGCATCCTGCAGATCGCGGTGACGATCCTCGTCGGCATGGGCGTCGCGCGGGGCTTCGGCATCGCGATGGGACCGGCGTTCTCGCTCGGCGCGATCCTCGCGCTCTCGAGTACGGCCGTGGTCGCGCGGCTTCTCGTCGATGCGCGTGCGCTCGACTCGAACTACGGACGCGTCGCGATGGGGATCCTGCTCGTCCAGGACATCGCGGTGGTTCCGATCGTCCTCGTGATCGCGTTCGCGGAGGCGGGCGGCGATGCGGTGGAGATCGCGTCGACCGTCGGCCGCACGCTTGCGTTCGCGACCGCGGTGGTGCTCGGCTTCCTGATCCTCGTGCGCTACGCGGTGCCGTGGCTGATGGGCGCTCGAGGGGTCGCGCGCAACCGCGATCTGTCGGTGGTGCTCGCGATGGTCTGCGCGCTCGGAAGCGCGATCGGTGCGGAGGCGGCGGGCCTTCCTCCGGCGCTCGGCGCGTTCGTCGCGGGCGTGCTGCTCGGAGGGTCGCCCTTCGCAACGCAGATCCGCGCCGATGTCGTTCCGCTGCACACGCTGCTCCTGACGCTCTTCTTCGCCGGCATCGGGCTCGCGGGCAATCCGAAGTGGGCGCTCGAGCACGCGGGCCTGGTACTCGTCGTGCTCGCATGCGTGCTCGTCGGAAAGACGCTGCTCACCGCGGGGGTGCTGCGCGCGCTCGGGCTCGGTGGCGCGACCGCGATCGCGGCGGGCGCGGCGGTGGCGCAGATCGGCGAGTTCAGCTTCATCGTGGCCGAGTGCGCCCGGTCGAGCGGCGTGCTGAGCGAGGACTTCTTCCGTCTCGTGGTGACGGTGACCGTCGCGAGCCTGGCGCTGTCGCCGATGCTGATCGGCTTCGCGGGGCGCTGGTCGCGGCGCACGGATGGCGCGCGGGGTGGAGTGCCCGCGCATCAGCCGGATCCGCATGAACTCGCGCTCGACCGCGTCGAGGTCGTGCTCGTCGGCTTCGGACCGGCGGGTCAGTCGATGCTCGAGGCGATTCCCGCGGATCGACGCGACCGCGTGCTCGTGATCGAATCGAATCCCGCGGCGTGGCCGCGCATCACGGGGCTCGGCGCGATCGCGCTCATCGGCGACGCGCGGCGACGCGAGGTGCTCGAGCATGCACGCGTCGATGAACGCATGACCGTCGTGGTGTCGGTGTCGGATCCGACCGCCGTCGCGCAGGTCGTCGGACTCGTGCGCGCGGTGGCGCCGGGGGCGCGGGTGATCGCGCGGGCGAGATACCACGGGGCGCGCGACGAAATCGAGGCCGCGGGCGCGATGAAGGCCGTCGATGAAGAGGTGCTTGTCGGCGCGGGGCTTGCCGAGGAACTCTGCGCGCTGGGCGCGCTGCAGGGCGAGGCGCGGACCCACGGATCGGCGGGCGCAAGGCTCGGATAACGGGCGGATTCCGCACGGTCCATGCTGGTGAAACGGGGCCGCGGTTCTGCTATCCTCCTCGACCCGACGGGCTGTAGCGCAGCTTGGTTAGCGCGTTTGACTGGGGGTCAAAAGGTCGTGGGTTCGAATCCCGCCAGCCCGATTTGGAAAGTGCGAAACGGAAGGCCCTGGCCTTCCGTTTCGCGGTTTTGAACCGGGAGGCGCCCTGCGGGACGCCGCCGCATCGTCGGGCACGGGGTTGCGACCGAGCGCACGCGGGTGCGACTTCACGGCCTGGAGCCAACTCCGTTCGATCGGCACCGTCTAGCCGCACGACCCCCACGCGAGCAGGAGCGCGGCGAGATCCGATGCGCCGACGAAGCCGTCGCCATCGAGATCCGCAGGGCTCGCGTCGCCGGGTCCCCACGCCAGGAGGAGCGCAGCGAGGTCCGTCGCGCCGATCGTGCCGTCGCGGTCGAGATCCGCGGCGCATGTGGGTGAGACATCCGCGACATACACCGCGCCGGCATTCGGAACCGGGAAGTCGTGGCCCTGCGCGCCGAGGACGGCGAGCGACCCGCCGAGGGCGACGGATGCGCCGACTCCGTCGCCAGCACCCGCGGTCGACGCGGTGAACTTGGCGACCTCGAGCCACGCCCCGTCGACCGACTCGAACAGATAGGTGGCGCCCGTGCGGATGTCACCGACGGCGGCGCTGCTCGCACCCACGAGAACCCGATCGCCCTCGATCGCGACGCTCGAGCCGAGACCGTCGAGCGACGCGCGGTCGCTCGCCACGAGCTTCGCCACCTCGGTCCATTCGTCGCCGATCCGCTTGAACACATACGCGGCACCGTGGTCCGCACCACCCTCGAGATTGTCGTCGCCGACGGCGCCGACCGCGATGGTGTCGCCCTCGACATCGACCGCGAAGCCGAAGCGGTCGCGGTAGTCGGCGTCGGAAGCCATCAGCTTCGTGCGGAACTCGAACGCGCCGGCCACGCGCTCGAAGACATAGACCGAGCCGGTGGACTCGGCGACATCATCCGTCGCTGGCGTCGAGACCGCGAGCACATCGCCGTCGATCGCGACGCGGTAGCCGAACGCATCGCCCGGGCGCGCGTCGGGCGCGTGCAGTTCCTGCGCGAGCGTCCACACGCCCTTCGACTCGCGGTACACGCTGACCGATCCCGTGTCCGGACCGGCATCGTCGTCGAGACGCGCCGCGACGATGGCGGTCCGTGTCGGGGCGTCGATCGCGGAAGCAAGGCCCGCCTCCATGAACTCGCTCGGATCCGCGGGAATCAGCTTCGCGCGCTGCTCCCATCCGCCTGCGGTGCGCTCGAACACATAGGCGGCGCCCGTCCAGGGCGCGGGCGTCAGGAGTCCGACATTCGCGGCGCTCGCGATGAGGAGTTCGCCATCGAGATCGATGCACTCGCCGAGCACATCGGCCACGGCCGCATCGAACGCGGTGACGAGCGCCGTCCGCACCCACTCGCCCGCCACGCGTTCGAAGATCGCCACGCCACCGGCACCGCTCGCCGAGGGCAGGTCGAACTCGGGTACCGAGGCGGCGATGCGCAGACCATCGATCGCCACCGACCTCCCGAGGGAGTCGTCCGGACGCGCGGCCGCCGCCATGGTGAGACGATCGACCTCCCGAGGCGTCCGCGCGGAGACGGGGGCCGCGATGAGGACGAGCGCACCGTACGCCAGCACGGGAAGCAGTCGACCAGCGCGGAGCGCCGCGGGATCGAGAAGACGCCGGGAAGTGGTTCCCATGGGAGAACGGTAACCCTGACATCCGCTGCGCCAAGCGACCTCGACCGAGTTCGTGGAAGGTCGAGTAGAGGCCGGCTTCCCGGTCACCTGTGCAGGTGCAGGGGAAAGTCCCTAGTCTGCCCCTCCGAGGCGAGTCGTGTGCCCGTCCCCCGCACCCCTTGGAGCCCCCCGTCATGTCGACTGCCCCGAATGCGCCGCGTCTCTTCTACGCGAGCTGCCTCGCGCTCATCGTCACCGCCATGAGCTTCGCCCTTCGCGGCGGAGCGATGGGTGCGTGGACCGCGGAGTTCAACCTGAGCAACGAGCAGGCCGGCTGGATCAACGGCACCGCGTTCTGGGGCTTCACGCTGGCGATGATCTTCGGCGGGCCGCTGTGCGACGCGCTGGGGATGCGCAACATCGTGCGCTTCGCATTCGTCGGCCACCTCGCGGGCATCCTGCTCACGATCTTCGCGTGGGACTACTGGAGCCTCTTCGGCGGAACGCTTCTCTTCGGCATCGCCAACGGATCGGTCGAGGCCGCGTGCAACCCGCTCATCGCCGCGCTCTACCCGAACGACAAGACCACGCGCCTGAACCAGTTCCATGTGTGGTTCCCCGGCGGCATCGTGATCGGCGGCCTGCTTGCGTTCGCGCTCGGACAGGCGGAGCTCGGATGGAAGGTGCAGTTCGCGACGATGCTGCTGCCGCTCGCGGCGTACGGCTTCCTGTTCATCGGCCAGGCGATGCCGCGCACCGAGCGCGTCGAGATGGGCGTGTCGACGGGCGCGATGTTCGCGGCGTGCCTCAATCCCGTGTTCCTGCTGATGGTCGTCTGCATGCTGATGACCGCGGCGACCGAGCTCGGGCCGGGCCAGTGGATCCCCTCGATCCTCGAGAACGCGGGCGTCTCCGGCATCCTCGTGCTCGTGTGGATCACCGGACTCATGGCGGTCGGCCGCCAGTTCGCGGGACCGTTCGTGCATCGTCTGCAGCCGCTCGGCATGCTGCTCGGCAGCGCGATCCTGAGCGCGGCGGGCCTCTACCTGATGAGCCACTCGAAGGGCCCGATGCTGTTCGCCTCCGCGACGGTGTTCGCGTTCGGCGTGTGCTTCTTCTGGCCGACCATGCTCGGCTTCGTGAACGAGCGCTTCCCGAAGACGGGTGCGCTCGGACTCGCGATCATGGGCGGTGCAGGCATGCTCAGCGCGGGCTTCGTGCTGCCGGTGATCGGAAAGTGGTACGACGCGGGCATCAACAAGGCGCTGCCGGAGGGAACGACCGTGGATGCGTTCAAGGGAGCGGAGGCTGGTACGCCCGAGGCCGCGCAGTGGGCGTCGATCCAGGCCGATGCGGGACTGCACGCGCTCGGACAGGTCGCCCTCCTGCCGGTCGTGCTGACCGTGATCTTCCTCGTCCTGTTCCTGACCTTCCGC
The DNA here is from genome assembly GCA_041163725.1 of Planctomycetota bacterium. Taxonomy (GTDB): domain Bacteria; phylum Planctomycetota; class Phycisphaerae; order Phycisphaerales; family SM1A02; genus QWPT01. Next base: position 8,302 of record JBEAQW010000027.1, on the reverse strand, counting down.
CGTCCGCACGCCGAGCAGCATTGATGCGCGACGGGTGCGGAGGCGCGCGCGGCGCGTTTGCCGCATGATGCGCGGGATGACCGGGCGCAACACGACGGCGTTCGACCGAAGCGCGCTGCGCGTGCTCTTCGACGCCGTGTGCGCACCCGCGATCTACACCGTGGCGCTCGTCGCGTGCTGGTGGTTCGTCGGAGCCGTGGATACGCCCACGCCGCATGACGGCGTCCTCCGCGGTGCATTCGCCTGGCTCGTCGCCGCGTCGGTGTTCATCGCCGATCGGGTGAAGCTCCGCGATGCATGGCTCGACCCCGCGGATCTCGCGGCGCATCCCGTGCGGATGGCCGTGCTCGCGCGGAACGCCCGCCTTCTGCGGGTCACGATGATCGTGTGCGCGGCGATGGCGACGGCGATTCCCGCGTGGATCACGGATGGGTCGCCGACGGAGCGCTTCGCACTCGCCCTCCTTCCCACGCTCGCGCTCGCTGGAATCGTCGCGTACGCGCCGTGGCCGGCGCCGCGCGCGCGGCGGCCGAAGGATGTGGTCGCACTGAAGAACCTCGCGGTCGGCGCGGGGCTCGGCGTGTTCAGCGCGATGGCGGCGGGAGTCGGGCTCGGTTCGCTGCCGTCGCGCGTGGTGCTCCTCGTCGGACTCGCCCTTGCGGTGCGCGTCGCCGCCGACGCGGCGCTGTGCGACCTCGACGATGTCGAGGGCGACCGTGCGTTCGGCACGCGCACGCTCGCGGTCATGCTCGGGCGCATGCGCGCGCTCGGCGTCGCGGGCGCGGCGCGGTGTGTCGCGGCGATCGCGCTGATCGGCGCATGCGGCGCGACGGCGGCTGTCGTCGCGTTCTCCGTGGCGTGGTTCATCACGACCATCGCGATTGCATCGCGCGCGCGAAGCGAAGCGCGCATCGCGCCGTTCGTCGATGTGGCGCTCGCGGTCGAACTGCTGGTGGCACTCGCGGCCGCAGCCGTCATCGCGATGCCTGCGGGCACCGCCTGACGCCACCAAGTGGCTGCGCAGACCGCACAGGTGGAACAGGGCTCAATCTGTGGCTCGCGCCGCAGCCGATTGACCAACCATGGCTTGCGCCTTCGGGGACGGGATGCACGATGCAGTCGTTCCAAGCGCGCTGCCGACCGGCGGCGCGGAAGGCTCGGGACGAGCCCGCTCAGGAGGAACCTGTGCAAGTGGGAACCCGTGCAAGCGGGAACCCGTTCAAGGGGGAAGAGAAATGAACCGTATCCGACTGTTCGTCGCCACGACCGCTCCGCTTCTCTGCGCCGCAGGATTCGCCCACGCCGACTTCAGCGGCTACGCCGTCGAGAGCTCGTTCTCCGGCGGACTCGTCACCTACCGGCTGTTCGCGCAGTTCGACTCGTCCGACGCGACGGTGCTTCGCGCCTACAGCATCCACTCGCTCGAGGGCGGACTCGCGGGCTTCGTGCACGACGACATCGTGTCCGGCGGCACGGGCTCGGCGCTCGGTTCATGGAATCCGAACTTCGTGCTCGGCGCCACGAGCGACTCGTATCTCGCCATCGGCGGCGTCGCAGGGCTCGGCGCAGGCAACACCACGCTCGCGGACGCCGGCTGGATCAGCGGCTGGAACACCGCCGACATCCCCGACCTCGCGTCGACCGGCATCGCAGGCTGGTACAACCATCTCACCGAGAACATGCAGGGCCGCGCCGATGCGGAAGGCCGCGTGTTCCTCGGACAGTTCGTCCTCGCCGAGGGTCACTCGGCGCGCACGATCTCGCTGCGCATCTCGCACAACACGAGCTTCGGAAGCCCCGTCAGCGAAAGCGCGGGCACCTTCTCGCTGGTGCCCGCGCCCGGTGCGGTCGCGCTGCTCGCCCTCGCAGGCGTCGCCGCGCGCCGCCGCCGCTGATGCCTCTCAACTACCGAGCGATTCGGCGTCGGCGAGGGCCTGGTAGCCGAACTGCTGTCCGCCGATCGATGCCTCCAGCATGAGCCCCTTCGGGTTCATGAGGAAGATCGCGACGCCGTCCTCGTACTTCGCCGCCGCCGCCGCGCCGGCCCCGAGCGCGACCGCCGATGCCTGCGCCGCGAGCACGAACTTGTCGCCCTTGAAGCGGTTCAGCGCCTCGTTCGTCTCGAAGAAGATGATCTCGCCGAAGCTCTGGCCACCGAGCTGCGCGCCGACCGAACCCTGCGTCACATCGCAGTAGCCGACGAGCCGGCCATCGCGATCGTAGAGCTGGCCGCGCCCGTAGGCGCCGCCGAAGATGAAGCCGCCCTTCCCGATCTCGGGCAGCACCGCGTAGCCGACGCACGAATCGAAGAACTTGTCGAGCGACGGATCGGCGGCCTTCGCGCGGGTGAGGAACGCGGTGCTGTCGCTCGTGAGCGCGACGCGCTCGGCCTTCGTCTCGGGTGCGGTCGTGCACGCGGCCACGAGGCCGAGCGCGGCGAGCGCGAGCGTGGTGAGGGTGAATCCTGCGAACTTTCGGATGACGGACATGCTTTGCCTCCTTGGTGGAGGGCAACGCTAGGCCGCCGCGCGCGCGCCGATGCACGCGACATGCGCGAAGCGCGCGCGATCGGGGAACGCTCCGCGGGGAATCAGGCGCGCTTCACCTTCACCCACTTCCGCGTGCGCGCGGCCTCGAGCACTGCGTCGCAGACGAACTGCGTGCCGAGTGCGTCGCGGAAGTCGGGATAGCGCTTGGCCGCCTTCGGGTGGTCGAGGCTCCACAGGAACTCGTGCAGCGCGTGGACGAACGAGTGCTCGTAGCCGAGGCAGAGGCCGGGGACCCACCACTTGCCGGCGTACGGATGGTCGCCGTCGGTGCAGTGGATGCTCGACCAGCCGCGGCGGTCGCCCGACACGCCGTGGTCGAAGTACGACAGGCGGTTGAGGTCGTGCAGGTCCCACGCGAGGCTCTTGTTCGCGCCGTTGATCTCGAAGGTGTAGAGCGCCTTGTGCCCGCGCGCGTAGCGGGTCGACTCGAACACGGCCATCGAGCCGTTCTCGAAGCGCGCCAGGAACGCACACGCGTCGTCGATCCGGACGGCCTGCTTCTTTCCGGTCGCGGTGTGGACGCGCTCCTTGATGAAGGTCTCGGTCATCGCGCTGACTGCGACGATGTCGCCGTTGATCCAGCGCGCGGTGTCGATGCAGTGGGCGAGGAGGTCGCCGGTCACTCCCGAGCCCGCCACCTTCGCGTCGAGACGCCAGAGGCCGGTGCCGCCCTGCGGGAGATCGGCGGAGATCGTCCAGTCCTGCAGGAAGTTCGCGCGGTAGTGGAAGACCTGCCCGAGCTCGCCTGCGTCGACGATGTTCTTCGCGAGCGTGACCGCGGGAAGGAAGCGGTAGTTGTACCAGACGAGGTTCGGCAGCTTCGACTTCTCGACGGCGGCGACCATCTTCGCGCCCTGTTTTCCGTCGAGTGCGAGCGGCTTCTCGCAGAGGATCATCTTGCCGTGCCTGATGCAGGCGAGCGCGATCTCCATGTGCGAGTCGTTGGGCGTGCAGATGTCGACGGCGTCGATGTCGTCGCGTGCGACGAGCTTGCGCCAGTCGGTCTCGATCGAGCGCGCGTCCCAGGTCGCCGCGAACTCGCGCACCTTCGCCTCGTCGCGGCCGCAGACCGCCTGGAGGACCGGCTTGCGCGTGGTGTCCTTGAAGAAGTGCGGCTGCTGGCGGATCGCGTTCGCGTGGGCCCGGCCCATGAATCCGTAGCCGACGAGTCCGATGCGGAACTCGGCCTTCGAGACGGCGGGCGAGGTGGTGGAGATCGTCGCGGCGGCCGCGGCGGACTTGTTCGTCTTCTTTGCCATGGGTATGTCCTCCTCGGCTCAGCCGATCGCGTTGCGTACCGAGATCATCGCGCGCAGCACGGTGTTCCAGGTCTCCTGGTTCTCGAGCACCGCGTTCGGGAACATGCATCCGTCCCAGCAGATGTGGCGGATGCCGCGGTCGGCCGCGCCCTCGAGCCAGTGCTTCGAGCAGGCGGGGATATCGAGCTTGCCCTTCGGGTCGTCGGCGGGGCAGTGGCGGCCCGTCTTGTCGTGCGAGCCGGTGCCGTGCACGGTGCCGTCGTTCTGCGCGACATGGAAGTCGATCGTCCACGGGCGCAGCGCGCCGGTGAGCTTCGCGTAGGCCTTGTCGAACTCCTTGGCCGTGTGCTTCTTCTTCAGGAGCGCGGTCTTGGGCGAGTTGACGCCGAGCAGATAGAGATAGGTGTGCGCGAGATCGGCCTGGAAGCCGACGGTTCCGGGCATGTCGACCGATTCGAGCACGCCGAGCATCGCCTTCCACGAGTGCATGCCCGCCCAGCAGACCTCGCCCTCGGCGGCAAGGCGCTCGCCGTGGCCCGCGGCGACCATACCCGCCTCGCGGAAGGTCGCGGCGATCTGCTTGATCGCCTTCGCCTCGTTCCTCGCCGCGGCCTTCGTGCCGGTGGCGCTATCGATGCGGATCACGCCGTACCTGCGGACGCCGTGGTCGTTGAGGATGCGCGCGATGCGGCAGGCCTTGCGCACGGCGTCGACGAACTTGCGGCGCTGCTCGACGGTGCCCATCGCGCTGTCGCCGACGGTGCCGGGCCACACGGGCGCGACGAGCGAACCGACGGCGAGGTTCTTCGCGGCGATCTTGTCGGCCATCCTGCGGATGTCCGATTCGCTCGCGTCGGGGTCGGTGTGCGGATGGAAGAGGAAGAGGTCGACGCCATCGAACTTCTGGCCGTTGACGGTGGCCTTCGCGGTGAGCTCGAGCATGCGGTCGAGCGAGATGGGCGGGTGGTCGGTGCCGGGCTCCTTGCCGACGAGTCCGGGCCACATGGCGTTGTGAAGCTTCATCGTGATCTCCTCAGTGGGTGGTCGGTGTTCGAGTGGCATCGAGCGCGGGGCTTCCAACCCCGGGGCTTCCAATCCCGAGGCTTCCAACTCCGGGGCTTCCAACCCCGGGTCCGAAGTAGCGCAGACACACCAGCGGTTCGCTCCGCGATGTGTTCACGAAGGTGACGCCGCGCCGTGCGCCCTCCTCGGTGCAGAAGTACTCGTCGTCGGTCAGTTCGCGGAAGCGGATGAGGCGCGGGCTCGACAGCGGCTCGCCGTTGATCGTTCCCGTTCCCTGCACGCAGGTCAGTCCGTACGCGCCGCCGTCGGCGACCGTGCAGGTCGCGCCCGGCTCGACGGTGAGCTCCTTCGCGCTGAAGTACTCGAAGCCGTTCATCTTCCCGTAGATGATCCATCGGTCGTGCCATCCCTCTCCGCTCGCGGCCGTCGTGGGCTCGAGGTAGCGGTTGGCCTTGAAGTTCGGATCGACGTTCTTCTCCCAGTCGAGCTGCTCGACGATGAAGTCGAGGTCGCGGTGGCGATCGGCCGGCATGTCCTTGACGAGCAGCTCCCACGGCACCATGCGGCCCTCGACGAGCGACTGGTACATCGCGAAGACATCGCTGCCCCACTGCGGCTCGTAGGTGCAGAGCGAGCCGGGCGCGTGCAGCACGCGCGGCTCCATCAGCCAGCCCGTGCCGACCTTGAGCCTGTACGCCTGCGAGATGTCGAGGATTCCGTTGTCGCCCTCGTTCCAGCGCTCGAGGCAGCGGCGCACATCCTTCTTCGTCGTTCCCGGCACGAGACCCATGAAGGTGTGCGGGAAGTTGTTGCCCACCGGGTTGTGCTGCGGCGGGAAGTAGTACGCCTCGGGCTTCCCCTCCTGCCCGACGAGCGCCGCCTGCGCGTCGTCCTGGTGCATGTGGTGCGGGATCGGCCCCATGTTGTCGAAGAACTTCGCGTAGACGGGCCACTTGCCGTAGCGCGTCCAGAGCCGTTCGCCGATCAGCGTGCCGCCGCATTCGGCGACGGCCTGCCGGAGCGTGAAGCGCTCGTCGCCGACGACGCAGTACGAGAGGCCTTCGTCGGGCGTGCGGTTGTCGTTCGCGGCTTCGGTGGTCGAGCTGAACCACCGCTCGTCGATGCCACCGCGGTGGAGTCCGTAGGCGTAGGTGTCGTCCGGATGCAGCTTGATGCGCAGGCCGGGCTGCAGGAAGGAGCGCGGCACCCAGCACGGCGCGAGGCGCAGCAGTCCCTGCGTGCGCGCGAGCTCGCGGGTGACGGCGGAGTGGACGCCGTCGTTGCGGACCTTGAGTTCGAGCGTGGTCGTCGGCGCGGAGGGCATGGTCGCGCAGTATGGCGGGTTTTCGCGGGGGCAGGAAGTGGCGTGGCCGCGGGATCCGGGGTGTCCGACGAAGGGCGTCTGTCCTCTTCTTTGAAACCTCCACGGAAGGTTCGGGTGCCCGACCTCGCGGCGAAGCCGCGCGGTCGGAACACGGTGCGTGAGCATGGCGCCTCGTGGAAATCGCACCTCGTCAACATCGTCTGGTGGACATCGCGCCTCCGATCGCCCTCGCACACCATCCGTCCCCACGGCCTCGCTCCGCGCCGGGCCAATCGTGGAGGTTTCGGCGAAGCGGCCAGTCGACCGGTTCATTCGTGGAGGCTTGCGCTACGCCATCCGCTTGTACGGCGAGTGCTGTCCAGGCCGCGGCGGCACGATCTTCAGCACGCGGACCGACTTCGGAGGCATGTGGACGGTGAAGTAGCCCATCTGCACATTCACCTGCATCGCGTCGGGACGATCGTAGTCGAGTGCGTCGCGGAAGTCGGTGCCCGCCATGATGCGGCCATCGCGCACGGCGATCGTCTCGACGACCTCCTCGTGCTCCATGTTCGCGAGCACCAGCACCGTCTCGAGCGTCCGGTCGGTCGTCCGCAGGAACGCGACGAGCCGGCGCGAGCGAAGGAACAGCACATCGCCCTTGATGAGCGCCCGCAGCGAACGCCGCGCGCGGTAGAGCCGACGCACATAGGTCCACTCCTCGTTCGCGTCGTGCACGAGATCCCACCGCATCGGCGCGCGGTTCTCCGGATCGGCGCCGGCGGCCATGCCGACCTCCTGTCCGTAGTAGATGTTCGCCGAGCCCGGCAGCGTCGCCTGCAGCGTGTGCGCGATGCGGCGCGCGGCGAAGTCGGGCACGACCTTCGCGAGCCGCTCGGTGTCGTGGTTCTCGAGCGTCGTCCAGCAGCGCAGCAGGAACTCGACGCCCGCATCCTCGACCATGTCGTCGAGCCGCGCCGAGGTCGCCGCGCCGTCGGCGCGTCCCGCGCAGTAGTCGAGGATCGTCATGCGCAGGTTCATGTTCAGGATGCCGTCGATCGCACGGTCCCAGCCCGCGGGTGCGTTCCAGATCTCGCCGACGACGAGCGAGCCGGGCTTCTCGTGGTGCGCGCTCTCGGTGAGCTCGCGCAGGAACTGCGGCCCGAGATCGCTCGCCACATCGAGCCGCCAGCCGTCGATCCCGTCGCGCAGGTACGAGCGCACGGCGCTGTTCTCGTCGAGCCACAGATGCCGCCGCACCTCGTCGCGCTCGACATGGAGATCGGGCAGGTTCGCGACATCGGCCCATCCGCGGTAGCCGTTCGGATACTCGCTGCCGATGAAGAACCACGAGCGGTAGCGGCTGTGCGGATCGCGCATCGCCTCCTCGAAGAAGCGGTGGCGGCGACCGACATGGTTGAACACGCCGTCGAGCACGACCTTCAGCCCTCGCGCGTGCGCATCGCCCACGAGCATCCGCGGGTCGGCGCGCGTGCCGTACTCGGGACTCACCTCGAGGTAGTCGGCGCTGTCGTACTTGTGGTTCGTGTACGCGAGGTGGATCGGGCACAGGTACAGCACATCGGCGCCGAGCTCCTCGAGATGCCCGAGCTTCGTGCGCACGCTCTGCAGGTCGCCGCCCCAGAAGTCGATCTCGTGGCTCCAGACGCCGGCGCTCTCGATGAAGTGGCCCTTCGCGGGCGTCTCGTTCCACGCGCGCAGGCGCTTGGGCTCGGGATAGAGCTCCTTCTTGGCCGCAAGGTTCTCGCTCGGCGCGAAGCGGTCGACGAAGATGTGGTAGACGACGGCGCCCGCGCGCCAGTCGGCGTCGCGTGCGGCGATGCGGTCGCGGAGATCGTTGAGTCGCTGGTGGAGCACGAGGGGAGGATAGCGGCACGACTCCCGCCGTCCGCGCGGTGAAGGTGCGGGAAAGGAACGGGGAAATCTGCGATAGTCCCGCGTCCGATGTCGCAACACCTCCCCCGCCGCACCTTCGCGATCATCTCGCACCCGGACGCCGGTAAGACCACGCTCACCGAGAAGTTCCTCCTCTACGGAGGCGCCGTCGCGCTCGCAGGATCGGTCACCGCCCGCAAGGACCAGCGCGCGACCGCCAGCGACTGGATGGAGCTCGAGAAGCAGCGCGGCATCTCGATCTCGTCGACGCT
>JBEAQW010000026.1:0-8060 GCA_041163725.1 Planctomycetota bacterium | reverse complement strand
AGTCGGGCGCGAAGTGCAGGCGGAGTTCATCGGGCATCGCATCGAAGGCCCGGATCCCGAGCAGCCGGAAGGCTGGTGCGAAGCCGGCGGCGACCGCAACGGCGGGTCCGAATGGGAGAAGCGCGGGCAGAGGGGTCAGCAGGATGGCGGGTGCGATGGATGGATTCGCGAGCGCACGCCAGCCGAGCGAGAGCGATTCGCGGAGGAACAGCCGTTCGTGCGGACTCGCCGGCAGGCGGAGTGTCCGAGGGACCTTCGCACCGCACTCGGGGCATCGGATCGACCGCGACCGTCCGCGCAGGTCGTAGCCGCACGCGGGACAGGGGTGTGGCGCGTCGTCGTCGATCGGTGCCGCGCGGGACTCGGCCATCGGCGGAGGTGCGGCCTGCGGGCGCTCGCCGTCATCCCTTCCGATCGCTTCACGGCCGGTCGAAGACTCGGCTCCCTCGGTGTCCCCCGAGATACGAACGGAGTCAAGCGCCGCCGGCCGCCTGGGAGGCGCTTTGTGCGGGTTGGTCGGGTCGTATGGAGAAGTCATGGGAAATGGCGGCGAGAACGGCAGGGAACGGAACCTCGTGCCGATAGAAACGGTACACGGAGACCCCCAAGGCGCGATCTTTCTGAGACACTCTGAACCGCCTCGGGAAAACCGCCGACGAGCCTCCTTGGACCCGTCGGCATCCATCGTCCGAACCCCTTCGGTCGATGCACTCGCAACCCGGCCTCGGGCCAGCGGAGCACAGCATGAAGTTCTCGAAGTCCCCGATCATCACACCCCGCGCCCTTCGCCCAGCCACGATGTTCTGCGCTGGGCTGCTTGTTCTCGGGGGCCTGATCGGTGCCGTCGCCCATGCGATGCCGCAGTCGGCCACGACGGTCGCGAACAAGGCCGCGACGACCGACGCCGACTCGGCCCGGAGCGCGACCGAGATCTCCCGCTGGTCGGACACGGTCTGGAACGCCGCCCGCACCGGCGACATGGAGGCGGTCGAGGCCGCGCTCCGCAATGTGCCCTCGAGCCACGCTGCCGCGGAGTCGCAGCGCATCCGCGACATCGTCGCGGCGCGCTCCCAGCATGTCGACGCCGACAACAAGGCGCTCGAGGAGGCTCGCGCGAAGGCGCTCGAGGATCTCAACGCGGAAGTCGAGAAGGGCGAGGTCACGAAGGCGCTCACCGCCGCGGTCAACTACCAGACGCTCGGCGACACGCTGGCGGACGCGCTGCAGGTGCCGGCGATCCAGCAGCTGATCGTCATGGGCGAGGAGGCTGCGGACGCAGCCGAGAACGCCGGCGACTTCTTCACCGCCCAGGAGCTCTTCTACCGGCTGAAGACCCTCAACGAGGTTTCGGACAGCGAGACCGTCCGCCATTTCCGCGCGCGGCTCGATGAGGTCAACCAGCGCATCCAGCTGCTGGCCCAGTACGCGCCGCGCGAGCTGTGGGCGATGCGCAAGGCGTACGCGGAGCGCGTTGCGCCGGACAAGCCGTACCCCGAGTTCAACGACGCGACGGCGGAGGACTGGAAGGAGTCGCTCGACGGCATCTCGAAGGGCATGGTCGCGAGCGCGCTCACGACCGCCGCGAACGAGCACATCTCGGCCGGTGGCTGGGAGCCGCTCGTGCAGGGCGGGCTCCGCGCGATCCGCGTGCTCGCGACGACCTCCGCGCTGAAGGAGAACTTCCCCGGACTCGCCGACCCCGAGAAGGCACGCCTGCTCGTCGAGGCCGTCGACCGGAACCTCGAGGAACTCGCCCGCGCCGATCGGCGCTCGATCGGACGCGGCAACTTCAATGTCGCGCTCCGCGACATCATGGAGGCGAACGCGAAGGGCCCCGACCTGCCGCTGGCCGTCATCTACCGCGAGTTCGGAGATGGTGCGATCGGCGAGCTCGCCGGTCGCTTCGAGGACGAGTACTCGCAGGTCATCTGGCCCGACCAGCTCCGTCGCTTCGAGCAGATGATCAAGGGCAACTTCGTCGGCGTCGGCATCCAGATCCGTCATGACGACCGGCGCGAGATCCAGGTCGTCAATCCCCTCGAGGGCGGCCCCGCCTTCCGTGGCGGCATCGAGAACGACGACCGCATCGTGGCCGTGGACGGCAAGCCGACGGTGGGCTGGACGCTGAACCGCGCGGTCGACTCCATCACCGGACGCGCCGGCGAGGAGGTGACCCTGAGCGTGAAGCGCGAAGGCGTCGACGATCCGATCGACTTCAAGCTCGTCCGCGAGCAGATCAAGATCCGCTCGGTGAACGGATGGTGGAAGAAGGCACTCGACGAGCGCGGCATCCCCGAGTGGGACTGGTACATCGATCCCACCGCGGGCATCGGCTATGTGCGCCTGACGAGCTTCAACGACGACAGCTTCGACGACTTCCGTGCGGCGATCGCGCAGATGCGCGCGGAGCGTCCGCTGAACGGCATCATCCTCGATCTGCGCTTCAATCCGGGCGGCCTGCTGCAGAGCGCGATCGACTTCTCGAACGCGTTCGTCGACAGCGGTCGCATCGTCGAGCTGCAGGACCGCGATCGCAAGACCCTCTGGGGTAAGAACGCGGACTCGCGTCGCGCGGATCTGCGCGACACGCCGCTCGTCGTGCTCATCAACCAGGGCTCGGCGAGCGCGAGCGAGATCGTCTCGGGCGCCATCAAGGCGCATGATCACTCGGTCATCATCGGCGAGCGCAGCTTCGGCAAGGGTTCGGTGCAGACGGTGCATCCGTGCGGCGATGGCCGTTCGGATGCGCAGCTCAAGCTCACCACGCAGTACTACGTGCTTGGGGCCGGCCCCGGCGAGACCGAGCCGCGCCTCGTGCACAAGCGCCCGGGTTCGACGGACTGGGGTGTGAATCCCGATCTCGTCGTCAAGATGACTCCGACGCAGATCGAGAAGGCCACCATGCTGCGGCAGGAAGCCGATGTGATCGAACAGCGCACGGCCCGGAACGGCGAGGAGCCGAAGGAACGGCCGAGCGTCGAGGATCTCATCGCGAAGGGCCTCGATCCGCAGCTCGAGCTGGCGCTGCTCGTGCTCCAGGCGCGCGCCCTCAAGGACGCGGATGCGGCGGCGGCTTCGGCCATGGCCGATTCGGCGCCCAAGTCCGGTGCCGCCGGCGGCTGAACCGCAAGGACCTCCACTTCGAACGGAACCCCTCGCCCGCCTTTCGCGACCGCGTCAGGCGGGCGAGGGTCGTTTTGCCCCGTTGGCCGCCTGCAGGGGGAGGTGCCGGGTGGCCGCCGGCCGGGTCTGAACACGCCGAACCCTTGCGAAATGCCCCCCTTTTCGGGTATGAATGCACGACTTGACCGCTCGGTGGTGTCTCCGAGCGGCTGTCAGCATGGATCCCTCCGCAGTCCGCGCCGTCGGCAGGCGCGGGGAGTCCAGGCCTCGTGTGAGCCGACCGATTCCGTCCCGTCCCTCGAACAAGCCCGCAGCGCGCTCCAAGGCCCGTGGATCCAAGCGAGGATCCGCTGGGGTGGTGGGTGCGCGTCAGGCTTCGGGTTCAGGGTCGGGCGAGGGGTCGGCGCCCAAGGGGCGTGTGAGGCGTACGAGCAAGGCCGCGAAGCCGACCGTCGGTAAGGCCAGCGCGAAGTCCGGCACGAAGTCCGGCACGAAGTCTGGCATGAGGGCCGGCAGCGGCGTCGGCAAGAAGCCCGCGAAGCGGGCCGTGAAGAAGGCCGCGAAGAAGGCCGTGAAGAAGGCCGTGTCGAAGAAGAAGCCGGCATCCAGGACCCGCGCGCGTGGTGCGTCGCAGGCTGGGGCCGAGGGCAAGTCCAGGACCGATTCCAAGGCCGCGTTCCGGTCCGAGGTCGAGGTCAAGTCTCAGGTTCCAACCATGTCCACCCCCGCAACAAGTTCGGCTTCGGCCGTCGCGGGCAACTCGAGGAAGCTCCCGAGTCTGCCCCCCGACACGCTCCGCAAGTGGCTGCGTGACATGCACCTCATCCGCGAGTTCGAGGTGCGCTGCATGCAGAGCTATCAGGAGAAGAAGATCGGCGGCTTCTGCCATGTCTACATCGGCCAGGAAGCCGTCGCCGTCGGATGCACGCAGGCCGTGCGGCCGGAGGATCCGATCATCACCGCGTACCGCGACCACGGCCACGCGCTCGCGCGCGGCATGACCTCGCGCGCATGCATGGCCGAGATGTTCGGCAAGGTCGGCGGCTGCGCGAAGGGCAAGGGCGGTTCGATGCACATGTTCGACCGTCCGAACAACCTCTACGGCGGTCACGGCATCGTCGGCGCGCAGACGCCGATGGGTGCGGGCCTCGCCTTCGCGACGAAGTACGAGGACGAGGTCGTGAACGGCGGCGCGAACCGCCGCGTGACGCTGTGCTTCCTCGGCGACGGCGCGGTGAACCAGGGCGCGTTCTACGAGGCGATGAATCTCGCGGGACTGTTCGACATCCCGGTGATCTTCGTGATCGAGAACAACGGCTACTCGATGGGCACCGCGATCCACCGCGGCACCACGATGAGCCACGACCTGTGCGTCAAGGGCCGTGCGCACGGGCTGAAGGAGGCGACGATCGACGGCATGGATGTCGTCGCGGTCTACAACGAGATGCATGCGCTCGCCGAATGGTGCCGCGCGAACTCGCGCCCCGCGATCGTCGACATGAAGTGCTACCGCTACAAGGGGCACTCGATGTCCGATCCGCGCAAGTACCGCACGCGCGAGGAGGAGGAGCAGCACGAGTCGAACGATCCCGTGTTCAAGTTCGAGCGCGTGCTGCGCGACCATGGCGTCGTCGACGAGGCCGAGGTCAAGGCGATGGTCGCGTCGGTGCGCGAGGAGGTCCGCGACTCGATCCAGTTCTCGAACGAGTCGCCCGAGCCGCCGATGTCCGATCTCTACACCGATGTGTTCGTCGAGCCGTGGGGACGCTTCACCGGTTCGTCGCAGCCCGAGTTCACCGGAGGCGCGACGAATGTCTGCAGCTTCCGCGCGACCGATGGAAAGGAGGGCCTCGTATGAGCGCCATCATGAGCAATCCCGTGTTCCGCGAGCCCGAGACGCTCGGCGGACCCGTGCGCGAGATCGAGTTCCGCGACGCCATCCGCGAGGCGATGAGCGAGGAGATGCGCCGCGACAAGCGCGTGTTCCTGCTCGGCGAGGAGGTCGCGCAGTACGACGGCGCCTACAAGGTCTCGAAGGGCATGCTCGCCGAGTTCGGCGAGCGGCGGATCATCGACACGCCGATCTCGGAGTCCGGCTTCGCCGGCATGGCGATCGGCGCGGCCGCGATGGGCCTGCGCCCGATCGTCGAGTTCATGTCGTGGTCGTTCTCGCTCGTCGCGGCCGATCCGATCCTGAACAACGCGCCGAAGATGCTGTACATGTCCGGCGGCCAGTTCGGCTGCCCGATCGTGTTCCGCGGCAACGACGGCGCGGGTGGCCAGCTCGGCTCGACGCACTCCTGGTGCGTCGAGGGGCTCTACTCGAATGTTCCCGGCGTGAAGATCGTGATCCCGTCGTGCCCCGCCGATGCGAAGGGCCTGATGAAGACCGCGATCCGCGACGATGATCCGGTGTTCTTCCTCGAGAGCGAGCGCATGCTCGGCAGCAAGGGCCATGTGCCCGAGGGCGAGTTCCTGATTCCGTTCGGTCATGCGGCGGTGCGGCGCGCGGGCAAGGACTGCACGCTGTGCTCGTGGGGCCGGCCCGTCAACTTCTGCCTCGAGGCGGCGGAGATCCTTGCGAAGGAAGGCATCGATTGCGAGGTCATCGACCTCCGCACGATCCGTCCGCTCGATCTGCCGACGGTCGTGAAGAGCGTGCGCAAGACGAACTGCGCCGTGGTGGTCGACCAGTCGTGGAGCTTCGCGTCGCCCGGCGGCGAGCTCGCGGCGCTCATCCACCGTCACTGCTTCGACGACCTCGACAACTTCGTCCACCGTGTCCATTCCGACGATGTGCCGACGCCGTACTCCTCGAAGCTCGAGCAGGAGTACCTGCCGAATGTCCGCAAGATCTGCGAGGCGGTGCGCGCGGCGACCTACCGCGCGTGATTTCACGGGTCCGACGAACGACTCGGCGGACCCTGCTCGGACCCTTCAGACAGCACCGACAGCCACGACTGCGAGATACCCATGCCGATCGAACTGACCATGCCCCGTCTCTCCGACACGATGGAAGCGGGCACCGTCATCAAGTGGAATGTCAAGGAAGGCGATCCCGTGCGTTCGGGATCCGTCGTCGCCGACATCGAGACCGACAAGGCGACGATGGAGATGCAGTGCTTCGACGACGGGAAGCTCGCGGCGATCCTGGTCGAGCCGGGCAAGCAGGTGAAGGTCGGTACGCCGATCGCGATCATCGCGCTCGAGGGTGAGGATGTCGCTGCGGCGAAGGCGGCGGGGGCGAAGGCTCCTGCGGCGGCCGCGGCCTCGCCTGCGCCTGCGGCTCCTGCTCCGGTCGCTCCAGCCCCGGTTGCTCCGGCTCCCGCGCCGGTTGCTCCCGCGGCCGCTCCGACTCCGGTGGTGCAGACCGAGACCCGTCACGGCATGGAGGGCTTCCCGACGCTCGGTGACGACGAAGGGCCGCGCATGCGCGTGAGCCCGGTCGCGCGCCGCATGGCCGAGGAGCATGGGATCGACATCAACGCGGTGCAGGGTACGGGGCCGGGTGGCCGCGTCATCAAGCGCGATGTGGAGCTCGCGATCGAGAACAAGTCGAGTGCGAAGGCCGCGACCATCGCGCCCGCGCAGGCGCTCGCGGTCTCGACGAGCGGAGTGCAGACGGCGAGCGCACCGCTCGCGCTGCCGATCCCGGGTCGCAGCGTGGCCCTCACCGGCATGCGGCAGACGATCGCGCGTCGGCTCGTCGAGAGCAAGACGACGATCCCGCACTACCAGGTCACGATGAAGTTCGACATGGACCGGCTGCTCGAGATGCGCTCGGCGTACAACGAGAAGCTGAAGTCCTCGGGCGTCAAGCTCTCGGTGAACGACTTCCTCGTGCGCGCGTGCGCGCTGGCGATGGCGGAGCATCCGTACTTCAACGCGAGCTTCGCGGGCGACCATGTCCGCATCCACGAGGTGGTGAACATCGGCGTGGCGATCTCGCTGCCGGAGGACAAGGGCGGCGGTCTCGTCGTCGGCGTCATCCGCGATGCGGATCACAAGAGCCTGCGGCAGATCTCGCTCGAGGCGAAGGCGCTTGCCGAGAAGGCGCGCACGAAGGGCCTGTCGGTGCAGGACATGTCCGACGCGACCTTCACGATCTCGAACCTCGGCATGTTCGGGGTGGAGCACTTCACGGCGATCATCAACCCGCCGAACTCGGCGATCCTCGCGTGCGGCGCTGCGGTGCAGCAGCCGGTCGTGCGCGGTGGACAGCTGGTGGTCGGTTCGCAGATGCAGGCGACGCTTTCGCTCGATCACCGCGTGATCGATGGGGCGATGGCGGCGCAGTATCTGGCGAGCCTGAAGGAGTTCATCGAGGAGCCGGAGACGCTGGTCGTCTGAGCGGCTGTCGCCGTCCGCGCGCCTCGCCGGATCCAACCCAACGGTGCACGGCACGTGCCGTGCAGTGCCATGCACTGACTGGCACGTGCCGTGCACGCGGTCTTCTCGCGCGGCGCGCACGGATCTGCTCCGGTCCACCCGGTTTGCACGCGCCTCCGCGACGCGGGAGCGGTGCCAGGCACGTGCCGTGCTGTGCCAGGCACTGACTGGCACGTGCCGTGCACCGATTCAGGAGTCGGCGAGGAGGATGATCTCGACCGCAGCAGGCCCGTGCACGCCCGTGACCAGCACACCCTCGATGTCGGCCGTCTTGGACGGCCCCGTGATGATCGTCGTCGAGGCGGCGTCGATCGCATCGGGGCGTGATTCGAAGAGGTCCACGAGGTCGGGCAGGATCTGCGACGCGCGCACGATCGCGATGTGGATCGGCGGCGTGACCCAGGCGTTGCGGATGCGGCCGTTCGTCGACACGACGAGCGAGCCGCTCTCGGCGATCGCGCAATCGACATCGGTGATGCCCACCTCGCAGTCGAAGAGGATGTCGTCGTGGTCGTTCGGCGCGAGGCAGTCACCACGCACCACGGCCG
>JBEAQW010000025.1:0-4726 GCA_041163725.1 Planctomycetota bacterium | reverse complement strand
TCCGGTCTGATCGTCGCCCGGGCCGGCGGCGGAAAGACGGTCGGCGAGGAGATCCCGAACCAGCTCGCCTCGCAGCCGGCGGCGCTCTACCTCATCGGTGGATTCCTCGCCGTGCTCGCCTTCACGCCACTGCCCACGCTCCCGCTGCTCGGCGCGGGCCTCGGCCTCTCCGGCGTCGCGTACGCGATCCAGTGGAAGAAGCGCACCGAGTCCGCCGCTGCGGAGGCGCGCGCGAGGAGCGAGGCGGGGCGCAAGCCCGTCGAGCCGCCGAAGGTCGAGGAGCTGCTGACGGTCGACACGCTGGAGCTCGAGATCGGATACGCGCTGGTCGGCCTCGTCGACGCGTCGCGCGGCGGCGACCTGCTCGACCGGATCTCTGGCATTCGCCGTCACCTCGCCGTTGAACTCGGCCTCGTCATGCCGTCGGTCCGGATCCGCGACAACATGCAGCTCGACCCGAACGAGTACCGCCTCAAGATCCGCGGCGCCGTCGTCGCGGGTGGGAAGGTCTACCCCGAGCTTCTGATGGCGATGGACTCCGGCCTTGCGCACGGCAGGCTCGAGGGTGTCCAGACGAAGGAGCCGGCGTTCGGTCTCGATGCGACCTGGATCGCCCCCGGCATGCGCGAGCAGGCCGAAGGGGCGAACTGGACGGTGGTCGATGCGACCAGCGTGCTCGCGACCCATGTCTCCGAGGTGGTCCGCGGCCATGCCGACGAGCTTCTCACCCGTGAGGAGGTGTCGAACCTCCTCGCGCAGCTCAAGCAGAAGTCGCCGAAGCTCGTCGAGGAGCTCGTTCCATCCGTGGTCAAGCCGAGCGATCTGCAGAAGATCCTCCAGGCACTGCTCCGCGAGCGGGTGGCGATCCGCGACCTCGAGACGATCGTCGAGACGATCGCGGAGTGGATCCCGCACACGAAGGACCACGATGTCCTCGTCGAGTATGTGCGCAACGGACTCCGCCGCTCGATCTGCATGCAGTTCTCCGAGGCGGACGACCGCGGCCGGCCGAGACTGCGCTGCGTCACGATGGACCCCTCCCTCGAGGACACGATCTCCGGATACATCGACCGGAGCGCCTCGGGGACGACCTTCACGATGCCGCCGCAGCTCGCCAACCGGATCGCGCGCGCCGTCGCGGAGACGGCCCGTCCGCTCGTCGACCTCGGGCGCCCCGTCGTCGTCCTCGCCTCGCCCTCGGTCCGGGCCCAGGTGCGGCAGATCCTCGAACCGCACATTGCGGGCGTGGCCGTCCTCGGGTACAACGAGGTGGTCCGTGGCACCGATCTGGAGAGCCTCGGCCTCGTGCAGTTGACCAACGCCCCCGCGCAGCAGGCGCGGCCCGCGGGAGTCGCCTGAGACGGGGCGCGAGCGAAACGAATCGCTGCCCGGTCGCTTGTGAAGATGACCGTCTTCGACGGTCGTCGACCCGCTGGCACGGCTCGGAACACGAGTCGGTGGCGCGCTTCGGATGCGAAGGCAGGAGGCCTTCAGGCGCCGCGGCCGGTCGGGTGAGGTCAGGTACTCGAAGCCGAGGCCTGATTGCAGGTGCCAGGAGGGCAGTGCGTTGAAGCTCAAGACCTACCAGGCTTGGACGATGGCGGAGGCACTTGCGTTCGTGAAGGCCGATCTCGGCGACGACGCGGTGATCCTTCACACGCGCACTTTTGAACGCGGCGGTTTCTTCGGACTCGGAAGGCGAACGGTCGCGGAGATCACGGCCGCGCGCGCGCAGGACATGCCGCGCCCTGAGCCGAAGCCGCAGAGGAGTGGACCGCAGGCGACACGCTTCGCCACGGGGAACGCGGTCGAAACCGCTCGTGCCCAGGCAGCGGCGCGCGCATACGGCACGCCGGTCGGTGGAGCCTCCGTCGAGCGCGCGCAGTCACGCGGCGAGGTGGGCGATCGCGCCCACGATCCGGAAGCGGATCGCGAGCGGACGCGGCGCCTTGCGCAGGCCATGGCGATCGCGCTCGAGCGGCAGGGCGCCGCCGACGCTGCGCGCCGCAACGAAGAGGTCGTGCACCAGCAGGTCGCAAGGCATGCGGAGTCGCAGCCGGGCAAGGATGGCTCGGGAGGCGATCCGCGCAGGCACGATCCATCGAGCGAGCATGGGCCCGCGCAGCGGTTCGTGATCGTTCCAGCTGCAGGCGGCGCGAGTCGGCTGTCCGCGACCATTGTTCGCGCGGGAGAGGTGGATGCGCAATCGGATGCGGCTGCAGCATCGGCTTCCTCCGCAGCGGCGCCGGCCTCCGCGCCGTCGATCTCGCCGACGCACTCCTCGGCCGACGCCGGCCGACTGATCGTCGAGTCCAGGACTTCGCGCGATCCCCACGAACTCGATGCGATCTCCGACTTCCTCGGTCGGATGCTCTCGCGGGGGACGGGCGCCGAATCCGCAGTTGCGCCCATCGCTCCCGCAGCCGCGACCACGGCGCCGCTGCGCGCCACGGATCGGGCACCACATGCTGAACGCGAAGCCGAGGTGGCCGCACCGGTCTCGGCCCCCATTGGTCGACCTCCCGTCGGCCGGACTCCCGTCGGGCGGACTTCCATCGGGCGGGGCGCGCTTGGCCATGCGGGCACGCTGCTCCGTGAGCAGGATCTTCCAGAGGAGCTGGTGGCTCGATTGATCGACGAGATCTCGCCGCGCTTCGACCGGGAAGCCAGTCCCTCGGCCGATGCTGTGCACGCCGCGCTGCTCGAGCGGCTCGTTGCCCTTCTTCCATCCGACGCCGAGGATGCCTACGGCGTCGAGCCCGGCGCGCATGGTCCGCGGCGCATCGCCTTCGTCGGTCCGACGGGCGTGGGCAAGACCACGACGCTTGCGAAGATCGCCGCAACGCTGCGCCTGAAGCGTGGCCTCCGCGTCGGGATCGTCGCGGCCGACACCTACAGGATCGCGGCGGTCGATCAGCTCAGGACCTACGCGGAGATCCTCGGCCTTCCCGTCGAGGTCGCATCGAGTCCTCGCGATGCGGCGCGCGCCTGCGAGCAGCTGTCCGATCTCGATGTCATCCTC
The DNA here is from genome assembly GCA_041163725.1 of Planctomycetota bacterium. Lineage (GTDB taxonomy): Bacteria > Planctomycetota > Phycisphaerae > Phycisphaerales > SM1A02 > QWPT01. Next base: position 1,704 of record JBEAQW010000025.1, on the reverse strand, counting down.
ATCGACACGGCGGGGCGCAGCCAGAAGGATCACATGAAGGTCTCCGAGCTGCGCGCGTTCATCGCGTCGGCGCAGCCCGACGAGACGCATCTCGTCCTGTCGGCCACTGCCGGTTCGCGCACGCTCGCGCGGGAGGCGGAGGCGTTTTGCGCGCTCGGCGTCGACAGGCTCGTGCTCACGAAGCTCGACGAGGCGGAGTCGTTCGGGCCGCTTGTCGCGCTCGCGATCCGGCTTGGCAAGCGCCTGAGCTTCTTCACCCACGGACAGGAAGTTCCGGATCACATCGAGGTCGCGCGCAGCCGTCGTCTGGCGGCGCTCGTCCTGGGGAGCGAGGTCCGCTGATGCACGATCGAACGCCATCTCCCGATCAGGCCGAGCGGCTGCGCCGGCTGGTGATTCCACCGCGAACGACGCCTTCGGCGCCCACCGGTGGCTTCGGTACGGCGGCTTCGGGGCAGGCGGCGGTTTCCACGACTTCCACGGTTTCCGCGGGAGCCGCGACTTCCGCGCCGGATGCTTCGACCGCGATCGAGGAGAAGGCCTCGGCCGCGTCGACCGGGCTCAGCGTCGGTCCGCTCGCCATGAATGGCAGGGCACGCTCGAGCCGCATCGCTCGGGCGATCGCGGTCTCGAGCGGTAAGGGAGGTGTCGGCAAGACGAATCTCGCCGTGAACCTCGCCGTCGCCTTCGCTGCGCGCGGCCAGCGCGTGGTGCTGCTCGATGCCGATCTCGGACTGGCGAACGCCGATGTCCTCTGCGGCATCACGCCGAGGGCCACCCTCGAGGATGTCGTTTCGAGCGATCGTGCGCTCGAGGATGTCATGGTCGCCGCGCCCGGCGGTTTCCGACTCGTGCCCGGAGCATCCGGCGTATCTCGACTGGCCGACATGGGTCAGACGCAGAGGCGGCATGTGCTCGATCAGCTGCTTGAACTCGAGCGGACGACGGATCTCCTCATCGTCGACACGGGTGCGGGCATCGGCGCGAACTCGATGGCGTTCGCCGCGGCCGCGCACACGATCCTCGTGACGACCACGCCCGAGCCGACGGCGATCGCCGATGCGTACGGAGCGATCAAGACGCTCGTGGCGCGCGGTTGCCGAGAGGGCATCAAGCTGGTGGTCAACATGTCCCGAAGCGAAGAGGAGGGGCGTCAGGTGCACGCGCGCATCGACCGCGTCTCGCGCGCCTTCCTGAGCACGCCGATCGAGTACGCCGGCTCGGTTCCGCTCGACCCGATGATGCCCGCCGCCGTGCGTCGCAGGGCGCCCGTCTCGCTCGTCCATCCGGACGCGCTCTCCTCGGTCGCGATCCGGCGGCTCGCGGCCGCGCTTTCCGGCGAAAGCGAATCGCACTCGCGAGCCGATCAAAGGAAGGGCTTTCTCGCCCGCCTCGCCCGGCTCGTCGCCGCGCGACCGTAAGCCCGTCGAGGGCGGCCGGGAACAGTCCGTTTCTCCGAGGATCGCACGATTCGCGCTCTGCACCGAGCGGAATCCGCTTGCCGTGCATCGTCTCGCCCGAAGGCCCACATGGGCATCGCTTCCGCCATGGTCCGATCCAGCCGACAGATTCCCATTCCGCAAGCCGCGGCTGCATGCACGGCCTTCGCTGCGTTCGCCGTCTCGATCTTCGTGGGGATGTCGGCGGACAATCCCGCGAGCACCATCATCGGAAGGGCGTTGATCGCGATGGCCGGTGGATTCG
>JBEAQW010000024.1:0-9079 GCA_041163725.1 Planctomycetota bacterium | reverse complement strand
CGCTACCCCCCGTGCCGCTCGCGCCACTTCGTGACCGCCTCGGGCTCGCGCGGGTAGATCGGCGTGAGCGCGAGCGGGTCGACCGTCCGGCCCGCGGAGAACGCGAGCTGCGCGAGCATCGCCAGGGCGCACGGATCCGCGAGGATCGGACGGACATGCGCTCCGACGCTTCCCGCGACCTTCGCAAGTTCGGGCGCGAGATGTTCATCCGAGAGCACGGCTCCGCCGGCCGCCGCAATCGCGCTCGCGCGCGGCAGGAACGCCGATGCGTCGAGCACCTCGCCTGCATCCTCCGAGAACGGAGCCTCCACATCGCGACGCACGCGCGCGCACCACGCGGTGGCGCCCTTCGATGCGAGCGCGACGAGCCAAGGCCCCTTCCCACCACGCGCCGCATCGGACGCCGCGAAGACCATGGCGGAACCGATGCCGACGACCGGCACCTCGCGCGCGAGCGCGAACGCCTTGGCGAAGGCGATCGCCACGCGGAGTCCGGTGAAGCCACCCGGGCCGGTCGCGACGGCGACACCCTCGAACTCCCACGGCTCGACCGCCGCTTCGCTCATGAGCGCCCGCAGTTCATCCCAGAACACCTCGCGACCGCCCGCGCGCGTGCCCTCCGCGAGCGGCTCCACCCAGCGGGCGTGCACGACAGGTCCGCGCGCGACCGCCAGTACCGAGCGCCGCTGCGAGCAGTCGATGGCGAGGATCGTTCGGTTCATGCGAACTCCGCTCCCCCCGCCGAGGGCGGCAGGTCGGGGAGCCAGGCCGCGACCGGGGTCGCGTCGGCTGCGAGATCGGCGGCCTCGGGAACCGGTGCCGCGAGGTCGACCACGACCACCCTGCCCCTCGCGTGCCCGGTGTTCAGGATCACGAGGTTCGGGCTGAGGTACGCGACCCCGTCGGGCGCCGGTTCGTGTCCGACCACGAACGCGCGTACGCCCCACTCCTCGGCGAGATCGCGCAGTTGTTCCTCGCGATGGACGCGGCCCCAGGTCATGAGATGCGCGGCCCCGTACGGAGGATCGAAGTCCTCGTCGTGCAGATCGCGCTCGAGCACGCGGGTGTCGAAGTGCCGCATGAGCGTCGCGGACGGCAGCGAGTGGGACACGAGCAGCCCGTTGTCGCAGCGGACCGCGAGCGGCATCGCGGCGATGAACCGACCGACCGATGTCGCGGCGAGTTCGGACTCGTCGCCGTAGGCCTCGATCAGACCGAGGTCGAACGCCGCCGTGCAGTTCACGCCCCCCTTCGCGATCGAGTGGCCGCGGAGCTGCGCGATCTCATGGTTCGCGAGGAGAGGATGCACCTGCCCCGGATACGCGCACACGAGTTCGGCGACGCGCGCGAGCAGCCGGTGACTCATGTCGATGCCGTCGATCGGCGACTCGCCGTGGATGATCTCCTGCAGCACGAGATGATGGTCGCGCGATGCGTCGAGCCGCGCCGCGCGGACGGCCGCCTCGAAATGCACCGTGTTGTCGTGGACATCGCCCGTGACGACGAGGCGGCCACGCGCGGGAAGCCGCACGATCGAACGCGCGCGGTACGGCGACGCCACGAGCGCGCGCGCCGCGGCGCCGAGCAGTTCGGCGAGCGCCGCCGCGTCGTGCCGCCAGCCACCCGATGGTGCGCGCGGCTCCATCACTTCGTCACATGCAGCGTGAACGGCACGCGCCCCCTGCCGGTCGCCGTCTCGATCTCGAGTTCGCCTTCGTACATGCCCGCGGCCGCGGCGGTCGCCTCGACCGAAAGCACGCTCGCGCCGGGCAGATCGCGCTTTCCGATGAAGCGGACCTCGACTCCCGGGACGAGCGAGCGCACGCCCTTCACCTGATTCCACTCGGGCCGCTCGACGGCGCCGCGCTTCGGCGGGTTGTAGTGCTCGATCTCGAACTCGATCGGCCTCGCGGTGCCCGCCTTCGCGGTGCCCCCGACGACCAGGCTCTCCTTCACGATCCAGAAGCGCTGGAACCGCGCCATGTCGTGCTTCGAGCCGGTGCATTCGTCGCGCACGCGCAGCGGGATCACGGGGCACTCGGCGCGATCGGTCCAGATGAACCACCAGAGCGGCATCTCCTCGCAAGAGCGCCCGGCGAGGCTCCACGCCACGCGGTACTCGGCGCGCGGCTCGGCGCCTGCATCGCCGCCGACGAGGACGGGATCCTTGCCGCCCGAACGGAGCACCTTGAAGGGCTTGCCGTCCGCGGAACGCAGCGTGATCGCGCCGGCGGTCGCATCCTTCAGCGCATCGGCGTACGGCGGATCGGCCACGACCTCCATGCGGATCTCGCCCTTGATCTTCGCCTGCGCGGGCGGCGCCGAATCGAAGGTGATGAAGACGACGGCCTCCTTGGTACCGGGCGCCTGGGGTGCGGCGAGCGACGCCGCGAGTTCGAGCGTGCCACCCGGAGCGATCCGGCGTCCCGCGATGTCGGAGATCGCGGTGCAGGTGCAGTTCGGCTGCACGGCGGTCACGGTCACCTCGGTGCGGCCGCTGTTGATGATGGTGAACTTCGCGGGACTCGTGGAACCCGGCTTCACGACGCCGAGATCGACGACGGGCGGCGCGATCACGATGGGCGTTGGCTGCGCGGCCTGCTGCGCGGGCGACGGCGTGGGCGAAGTCCCGGGGGAAGCCCCGGGGAAGGCCTCGGGGGAAGCCCCGGCAAGCAGCAGCGCGGAGAGGACGAGGAGAAGGCTGGAAGGTGCGGTCATCATGGGTGGGTCAGGACGGTGCGTGTCCGGCATCATTCCGCCGGGCGGCCGCTTCGGCTGCAAGGCGCGCCTTGCGATCGGCGCGGAAGTTCACCATCTCCACCGCGAGGGCGAAGGTCATGGCGAAGTAGATGTAGCCCTTCGAGATGTGCGCGTCGAAGCCCTCGGCCACGAGCATCACGCCGATCAGCAGGAGGAACGAGAGCGCGAGCACCTTGAGCGAGCGCCGCTCCTCGACGAAGCGGGAGATCGGCTCGGCGGCGAACATCATCACCACGACCGATGCAACCACCGCGGTGATCATGGTGGGGAGGTGATCCGCCATGCCGACCGCGGTGATGACGCTGTCGAGTGAGAACACGAGGTCCATCAACATGATCTGCGCCACGACGCCCGAAACCGACACCTTCGCGGCCCTCACCTCGATGTGCGGCCCCGAGCTGACATGGTGGATCTCCTTGACGCTCTTCAGGAGCAGGATCATGCCGCCGACGATCAGGATGAGGTCTCGCCAGGAGAAAGACCACTCTTCCCCGAAGGCCGCGACCGAGAAGAGCTCGCCGGTGAGGTTGCGCACCCAGTCGATCGCGACGAGCAGGCCGATGCGCATGACCATCGCGGCGATCAGGCCGATCCGCCGCGCCGAGCGCTGCTGCCCGGGAGGGAGGCGCGCGGAGAGCACCGCGATGAAGACCACATTGTCGACGCCGAGGACGATCTCGAGCGCGGTCAGCGTGACCAGCGCGAGCACATTCTCCGGCGAGAAGATGGCGAGCACACCCTCCACACCGTCAGGGTAGCGGAATCAAAAACAGCGCGAGGGCGCCCCGGGTCTGACTCGGGACACCCTCGCGCGAATTCCTGCGCGCTTCGGCGCGACGAACGGTCAGGGCGTGCCCCACGCGTTCAGCATGGCGGCGAGGTCGGCCGCATCGATGATGCCGTTGTTGTCGAGGTCGCCCTCGCCCGAGTTGCCCCAGTTGTTGAGGAGCGTGGCGAGGTCGGCGGCGTCGACGATGCCGTCGCAGTTGAGATCGGACGCCGGGCAATCCGGGCCGCACGGCTGGTCGCCGGTGACGGGCACGATCTTGAAGATCGCGCCGGTTCCCGCGGTCGAGCCCTGGTCGCAGACATAGAGCTCGCCGTTGGCATCCTCGCCGAACGACACGATCTGGTTGAGGATCTGTCCATCGAGCGACGGCGTGAACTGCGTGTTGCGCAGCGTGAACTCCGACTGCACGCCGGTCGCAGCGTCGTAGCGGAAGCTCCAGACGTTGTTCGTCACGTAGTCGGCGTAGAAGTAGGTGCCCTGCAGGCCGTCGATCGCGCAGCCGCGGTACACATAGCCGCCGGTGATCGAGTAGCCGCCCGCGGTCGAGTGGCCGTAGGTGCGGATCGGGTTCGTGAGCGCCGAGGCGTTGCAGCTGCAGCCGGTGAGCCCCGTGCAGTTGAGGCCCTCCATGCAGCGCCAACCGTAGTTGCGGCCGGCGCCCGCGCCCGCCTTCTGGAAGTTGATCTCCTCGATCGCGTTCTGGCCGACATCGGCGATCCAGAGGTCACCGGTGTCGCGGTCGAACGAGCAGCGCCACGGATTGCGGAGGCCGTAGGCCCAGACGGTGTCGTCGGTGGTCACGCCACCCGCGAACGGATTGTCCGCGGGAATCGTGTAGTACGGCGCGGCTCCGCCGATGGTCGGCTTGATGCGGTGCAGCTTGCCGAGCGGGGTGTTGAGGTTCTGACCCGAGCCGAGCGGATCGTTCGCCGAGCCGCCGTCGCCAACGCCCATGTAGAGGTTGCCGTCGGGACCGAAGCCGATCCATCCGCCGTTGTGATTCGAATAGGGGTCCGACCACGACATCATGATGACGCCCGCGGGATTGGCAACATTGGGATTCGCGGCCGAGCGCGTGTAGCGGGCGAGCACATTGGTGCCCGAACCGGTGTAGTAGACATAGAACTGGCCGTTCTTCGCGTAGCCGGGGTCGAACGCGAGACCGAGGAGGCCGCGCTCGTCGCTCACGCTCGTGCCGCCGGTGACGCCGACCGTGAGGAACGGCGTCGGGAGCAGCGTGTTCGTGGTGAGATCGAAGATGCGGATCGCGCCGGTCTTCTGCGTGATGAAGAGGCGCGTCGTATCGCCGGGCGCATGGGTGACGGTCGTCGGGAAGGTCAGGCCCGTTGCGACGCGCACGGTGCGCACATTGACATTCTGCGCGGCGGCGTGCGAGGAGAGCGCGAGGACTGCGGCGGCGGCGGCGAAGGCGAACTTCTTCAGCATCGGATTCTTCTCAGTGAGGGAACAGCTGCGGGAGGCGGCTACGTTGGGAGGACTGGCGGAGATGCCGTCGGAAACCAGCGTGGCGGACGGCGCGGACAGATGTGGCGGACAGATGTGTAGGTAGCCTCGGAAGGCCCGGACGAATTCGCAGCGACGCGGAACGGCCGAGAGGCCCCGATATTCGGAAAATACGGCAGGAAGGACGCGGTTCATCGCTCGGAATCGGCACTTTGTCCCATTCCAGCCGCCTTGCCTCGGGCGTGGTTCGGGGCGTCCTGTAATGGCCGCCCATCACGCTCACGGAGCCGCGGCGCCGCTGCGCGCGGAGGACGCATCGAGCAGCTCGCACAAGCCCCTGACGGCCTTGAGGTAACGACCGGCCGCCTCCCGAAGCCGCGCTGTGGAGGCGGTGTCTCCTGCGACCGCATCCTCGATCGCCTCGGTCAGCAACGGCCAGGGGGTCGTGCCGTAGCCGGAGTTCCGGTCGCTCGCGGCGATCAGGTTCCGGAACCATGGCCGGCCCTCGAGCCCCTGCTCGGTGAACCAGATTCGGCGAACCGCCGTGTCGAACACGCGCGAGTGCTCCGCCCCGCGGTCGCCGGAGAACCGTTCATCGAGCGCGGCGGCCACCCCGGCATGGTCGGCGAGCAGGCGCTGGATCTCCTCGAGCTCGGGCACCTCGACGCCGCGAACGCGGGCGAGTTCGCTGGCGCCGCGTGCCTTGCCGAGCGCATCCGCGAGGAACTGCCTCGCACTCGCGACCGGCCGTCGCGCGTCGGCGAGCTCCGCAAGCAGCGCCGCCGCCATGCCCGACACGAACTCCGCCGCGCGGTAGTCGTCGCCGACATTCGCGCGGTACCACGCGAGCGTGTCGTAGTTCGAGTGATAGCTGACGCCCTGCACGCCGCCCGAACTGAGCGCGATCGCGGGAACGCCCGCGTGACACCAGAACGGGAGGTGATCGCTGCCACCTCCGAGGTCGCCGTAGCCGGGCGCGCCATCGTCGCCCTTGCTCCAGGCGTCGAATGCGGTGCCTTGTCCGAGCGGCCCGCGCGCAGCCTGCATCGCGCGTGTGATCGCCGCGCGGAGCGAAGGCGACGCCGACGCGCCCGGTCGCAGGCCCATCGCGGACATGTCGAGGTTCAGGTAGGCGACCGCACGACGGCCGAGCGCGGCCGCATCCTCCTCGACGAACTCGGTCGATCCGAAGATGCCGAACTCCTCGGCGCCCCACGCGCAGAACACGAGCGTCCGGTCGGCGCGCACCCCACGGCGCGCGAGGTCGCAGAAGATCCGCGCCGCCTCGAGCGTGCAGATCGTGCCCGCGAGCGGATCGGCGGCGCCCGCACACCATGCATCGTGGTGGGAGCCGACGATGACCTCTTCATCGGGCAGCGTCGCGCCGCGCAGTCGTGCGATCACGTTCGCGGTGCGGCGCACCTCGCGCACCTGCCGCACCTCGAGCTGCAAGCGCAGGTCGGGGTCGTCGAGCGCATACGCCGCGTCGATGCCGCCTCGCCAATCGCCGGGCGACGCCGCGCCCTTCATGCGCGAGACGATGCGCGCCGCCTGCTCCGAGCCGATCGGATGCACGGGAATGCGCGGAAGCGCGAGACTGGAGGGGTCGAGACGCTCCGCATCCTTCGTCGCCATGCGCCCGGGCGTCAGTGGATCGCCCGAGTAGCCGAGCGTGATGACCGAGCCTCGCTGCACCGAACGCGGATGCGCCCACCCGCCGTCCGGCCAGGTCTTGCCGCGCTTCTCCCCCGAGTCCGCCGGATCGGTGAAGATCACGAGGCCGACGCAGCCCGCCTCTTCGGCGAACTTCACCTTGAAGCCGCGGTAGTTCCCGCCGTAGCGTGCGAGCGCGATCTTCCCGCGCGGATCGATGCCGAGCTCGGCGAGCCGCGCGAAGTCCTCCTTGCGTCCGTAGTTCACATAGACGACGCCCGCCTCGACCGCGCCCGAGCCGCTCCACGCGTTCCATGCGATGTCGAGCGCGCCGTGCGCGGTGTCGGGGTCGATCGCGAGCGCCGGCTCGTTCACCGGAAACCCGCTCGGCTCGCCGACGATCCGAAGGCTCGCCGACAACGGCCGCGCGAGCAGCGGGAAGAAATCCTGCACCTCGACCTCGAAGCCGTCGACGCCCTTCCCCATCGTCCGCAACTGCTGCGCGATCCGCGCGATCGTCCGCGCATCGCCTTCGGATCCGGCGACATGCGGCTCGCTCGCGAGCAGGGTGTGCATCTCGCGGAGCCGCGCGATATCGGGCAACGCCGACACCGCGCCGGGATCGGGCCGGTCAGCCGACGGGGCCAACCCGCCGGTCGAGGCGATGCAGGTCGTGAGGAGTACGGCGAGGGTCGTCTGCATGCGCGGTCTCAATGCTCGAGGTAGTCGAGGTCACGATGGAAGGTCTCGTCGAGCGCGATCGCAGCGATGATTCCGATCGCCACGCAGCAGATGCCGAGCACCCAGGTCGCGTCCACCGCGCCCATGCCCGGCTTCATCGCGAGCCAGATCGAGGTGATGGGAACGGCCATCGCGCGCACGAAGTTCGGCGCGCTCGTTGCAGCGGTCGCACGCAGATTCGTGCCGAACTGCTCGCTCGCCGTCGTCACGAAGATCGCCCAGTACCCGGTGGCGCCGCCGACGATCGCCATCATCCAGTAGAAGTGCGCGGCGCCCCTCGGCGCGACGGCGAAGAAGAGCGCGATCGACGCGGCGAGCAGCGCGAGGAACCCGATGATCGTGCGCGTCCGGCTGCGGATGAGCTGCGAGATGACGCCGCTCGCGACATCGCCGACGACGACGCCCGAGTACGCCCACATGATCACGCTCGCCGGCTCGATCGGCTCGTCGAGCTGCATCCCGCGGCCGATCTCCGGCGCGAACACGAACATCACGCCGCCCACGAACCAGATGGGCATGGCGCTGAGCACGACGAGCGCGAACCTCGCGAACCGCCGCGGGGGCCAGAGGAGCTGCAGCGGATTCCCGCGCCGGACCGCGGCCATGGACTTCGTCTGCACGAAGAGCCCGCTCTCGGCGACGCCGACCCGCAGCGCGAGCAACGCGAGCCCGAGCACGCCGCCGAGCAGATAGCAGTGGTTCCACGCGAGGTGCCGCGCCACGAGACCGGCCGCGACGGCGCCCGAGAGGCCGACGACCGCGACGATCGTCGTGCCGATCCCGCGCAGGCGCGTGGGAAGGAGTTCCGCGACGAGCGTGATGCCCGCGCCGAGTTCGCCCGCGAGTCCGAAGCCTGCGATGAAGCGCAGCACCTCGTACTGCCAGATGTCGGTGACGAACGCGTTGAGGATGTTCGCGACCGAGTACAGCAGGATCGATCCGAACAGCGTCTTGAGACGCCCGACGCGGTCACCGAGCATACCGAACGCGACACCGCCCAGCAGCATGCCGATCAGCTGGATGTCGAGGAGGTCCTTGCCGATCCTCGTGAGTTCGTCGGGGTCGGTGACCCCGAGCGCCTTGAGGCTCGGGATGCGCAGGATCGAGAAGAGCACGAGATCGAAGAGATCGACGAAGTAGCCGAGCGCGGCGACCGCGATCGCCAGCATCGTGCGGCGGGAGATCCTTTCGTCGGCGGCGGGGCCGATAGCCTGAGGCATCAGGTCATGGTAGTGGAATCGACTCGCGAGGCGACGCTCGCTCTGGTCGGCTCGCGGACCGATGTCGTCCCTACGACCGACCGTCGCGATCGGCGGAACCGCCGCACCAGGACCACCGCGTTGACCAGTATGAACACCGGCAGGAGCACAATCACCGCGCGGGCCGAGACGCGAAGGGCCCAGGCCGCATTCACGATGTACATTCGACTGCCGAACAATCGCTCATAGTCCGCCGCGGACACGCAGCGCCGCGGAATCCTGTCCGCGAGCACCGCCAATCCGTTGAAAACGATACGAGAAACCCGCTCGGACCCGACCGGGAAATGGACGGCTTCTATGAAGTCGAAGTACCGCTCGGTGTCCTCCATGGGCGTCACGGAGATCACCGACGCTTCGAGAAAGGTGCCGTAGTAGTCGGACGAGCCGTCTACCCGTGGGCTGAGCGGATGAA
>JBEAQW010000023.1:0-4755 GCA_041163725.1 Planctomycetota bacterium | reverse complement strand
GTCGTCACGCGCGCCTCGATGCGCGCGCGTGCGGCGTCGACGGTCGGCAGGCACCAGCCGCGCAGCCAGAGCCGGATGTTCGTGTCGCCCGGCATGCGCGGGCGGCCACCGAAGAAGATCGCGCGCCCCGGCTCGATGTGCACGCTCTCGGTGTCGGCCCAGTCGGCGAGCGTGCCGAGGAGCACGCTTCGCACCTGCGGACTTCCACCGAGTGTCTCGGCGAGTTCATCGAGGCGCGCTGCATCGGCCGTGTAGAGCGAGAAGCCCGCCGCCCCCATGGCGGAGCCCGCATCGATCGGCTCCGCAGCGGCGAGCAGCCCCGCATCGAGCGCCCGCGCGATGCCCGCGGCGCGCGCGGCGGGATCGATCGGCACGAACCATCGCGTCAAGGTGATTCCACGCGCGTTGAGCGGGTGGTCCGCGCCGGGAGATCGCGACGCGCCCGCGGACGTCGCGCTGGCCGACGGGGCGGTGGAATCGATGGCGGAGCCGACCGCGACGCTCGCACTCGAGCCCGCGCTGCGGTTCGCTCCGCGATCGGCGACGCCACCCGCGCACGCACCTGCAAGTACGCCGGCGAAGAGCGCGGCGAGCAACGGCATGCTGGCGACGATCCCGCGCGCCGTCATTCCCAGCGGCGCTCCGGCATGCCGTTGATCGCGTCGATCAGGGCGCGCAGACGGCTCCAGGCGCGACGGTTGAATCGGAACGCGAGGCGCGGAAGGTCGCGGTGCTCCTCCTCCTCGGCGAAGGCCTCGACGCGTCGGAAGGTCGAGTCCTTGTCGCAGAGATCCGCGCGGAAGTCGCGCTCGAGCGCGCCGAGTTCCTCGTCGGTGACGGGCGTATGCAGTCGCAGCACCAGGTCGCGTCCGACGAAGCGCATCGAGTGGTAGCGCCGGTAGAAGCCCGCGAGCTCCGCGACAGCGGCCGCTGGATCGGTGTGGATCGAATAGAGACCGCGGTCCTCGGGCGAGATGAGCCTGCGCCGTGCGAGCGGCAGCACGCAGCCATCCTCCCAGTTGCGCCAGTAGTCGCCGCCCTCGTGCTCGAGCAGCACGACCGGCACGAGATGCGACTTGCCCGTCTGGATCAGCGTGAGCGCCTCGAAGAGCTCGTCCTGCGTGCCGAATCCACCCGGGAACACCGCGACCGCATCGGAGTGCGCCATGAACATCAGCTTGCGCGTGAAGAAGTAGCGGAAGTTGATGAGCTTCGGATCGCCGTCGATGACCGTGTTCGCACCGGCCTCGAACGGGAGCCGGATGCGGAGGCCGAAGCAGCGCTCGACATCGGGCCCCTCGTGCCCCGCCTTCATGATGCCATCGCCTGCGCCGGTGATGACCATCATGTGCGCCTCGGCGATCAGCCGGCTGAACTCGCGCGCAAGCGCGTAGTCGGGATCGCTCGGCGGCGTGCGCGCGCTTCCGAAGATCGAGATCTTGCGCGTGCCGCGGTAGGGGTTGAAGATGCGGTACGCGTGCCGCATCTCCTTGAGCGCCGTGCGCACGAGCTTGAGCTGCCCCATGTCGGCGCCGTCGGCGACGAGCTTCAGTCCCGAGAGCATGATCTCGGCGACGAGCTCGCGCGCCTCGTGCGAGGGCGTGACGCCCGTTGCGGTGAAGAAGGAATCGACGGCCGCCTCGATGTGCGAGAGGTCGAGTGCGGGGTGGTCCTTTGGTGTTGGTGTCGTCATGGGTCTCTTCGCATGCGCCGTTCCGGTCGGGTTGGCGTGCGCCGGTCGGTTCGTGTCATTCGCGCCCGTCGGGTTTCGCAGGCGCGGTGTTGTCGGGATTGGAACGCTCGGGAGCCGCCTTCTCGCTCGCGGCGGGGCCATCCGCCGGCTTCGCGGGAGCGCGTTCCACAGGCGGCGTCGGCATCTCCTGGATGCCGGGGAGCGCTGCGAGCGTCGCCTTCGGGTCGGACAACGGGCCCGACACATCGACGGCGAAGAACTGGTTGGTCACGCCGCCGATCACATCGCTGACGATCGGCACCGTGCCCTTCGGGAAGAACCGCAATCCTACGCCGAAGGTGGGAATGTCGAGCGTTCCCGATCCCTCGAGCTGGATCGTGCCCGCCGACAGACTGCAGCGCGTGATATCGGCCTTGTCGCCCTGGAACCTGAATTCCGCTTCCGCGGCGGAGATCGCGCTCGAGACGGGCAGCATGAGCTGCGTGAGCTGCAGCACGCGCATCGCGACGGGAAGCGACGCGATGGTGGCGTTGCGGATGCTGACCTTGCCCGTGCCGTTGCGCGAGTCGGTCGCATCGACGCCTTCGCCGAAGCGGCCGCCGAACTCGATGATGCCCGAGAGGCGGCTGTTCGACCGCGCGGTGTCGGCCGCCATCGGCTTTCCGAGACGCAGCACGTCGTAGTCCGCGTCGGCGATGCGGACGCGGGCGGAGTAGGTGTCGGCCTCGAAGTCGATCGATCCCGCGAGATCGAAGCGTCCGAACGCGACATCGCCGGCGCCGGCGAGTTCGAGCGTTTCACCCGTCGGCCCGGTCGCGAGCGAGATCAGCGAGCGGCCGAAGTCGCGGTCGAGCGCGCGTCCGCCGCTGGCATCGAGCGTCGCGGTGAAGTCGATCGGCTTCGAGGCGCGCGGTTCGTAGCGCAGCCTGATCGGAAGCTCCGCATCGAGCGAATCGAAGTCGAGCCCCGCCTCGAGCCTCGCCTTCGCAAGCAGGGCCTTGCCGACGAGCTGGTAGACATCGGGGTCGTCCGCCGATCCGCTCGACGGCCAGCGCAGCGCGATGTCCTCGAGATCGAGCGAGAAGCGGCCGTCGGTGGTCAGTTCGATCGCGGCCGCCGAGGTGTCGAGCGGGGGAGGAAGCTGCTTGCGCAGCGCCGGCGTCAGCCGCGTGCTCGCGAGCGAGAGCTTCGCACCGATCCTGCTGTCGCCGTTCGCCGTGTAGCTTCCGGTGAGCGCGAGCGCGCCCTCCATCGCGCGCTGCTCCGCGCCGTCCGCCGCAGGCTCCGAGATGGCGGCATCGATCGTGAAGTCGACGCGTTCACCGTTTCCGGCGATCAGATCGCTCTCTCCGAAGCTGAGCTCGATCGTCTCGCCCGCCTCGCCGACCGACAGCGTGCGCGGGCGGATCTCGAAACGCTCGGTCTCGCCCGAGCTGTAGCGCGCGTCGAAGCGGCCCTTCGCGGCGCGCGCCCGGAGGAGATCGAGCACGCCCTTCGCGCGCGGAGCAAGCAGCTCGCGCACGAGCGGCGACTCGACGCGGGTTCCCGTGATGGAGGCCTCGAGAGCGGGTTCGGCAGATGTCTCGGGGCGCGATTCCCCCGCGGGCATGGGTGCGGCACCAGTGGTCGAGAGCGGTCCCGACAGTCGCAGCAGTCCGTCCTCGATGCCGCCCTCGCTCATGCGGTACTCGAGGCTCTCCGCGCGCAGGCCCGTCGCGGTCACGGCGATGCGCCCCGCGATCCGGTCCGCGTGCACGCGGCTTCCGTCGAGCGTGAGGTCGATCGACTGCGGCGTGAGCGAGCCGCTCGTCTCGGTCGACTCGCCGCGCACCTTGCGGCGGATGATGCCGTCGATGGTGCCTCCGGGTGAGAATCGGGCGAAGCGCGCGGTCGCTGTCTCCGGATCCGTGGCGAGGAATCCCTCGAACGCGCGTCCGATCGGGATCGACTTCAGTTCGATCTCGATCTCGCGGTCGGGGCCCTCGAGGTCGGAGAAGCCCGTCGCGGACACCGTGCCGTCGCCATTTCGTCCGACGCAGCGCGGGATCGTCGCGCGCTCCGGCGTGAGCAGGAGCGTCGCGCTGCAGTCGGTCAGCGTGAAGTCGCGCGGCCACGGCAGTCCGAGTTCATCGAGCTCCGCGCGGCCGCGCTCGTCGGGCGAGGCCGTACCGTCGCTGAACTCGACATCGAAGCTGAAGCGCTCGCGACCTGCGTCGTCGCTGTCGATCAGACCCTCGAGGTCGACCTCGCCGCGGAGTCCGAGCGCCGCGAGGAGCTCGCCCGCGGGGGCGAGATCGGTACCCGGCCAGCCTGCGGGCATCTCCCTGCCGGAGTGCGGGATCGCGGCGAGGAGCGCGGGATTCACGGCATCGTTGTCGGCGCGAACCGCGATGAGCGGACGCATGCCGCGGCCGCCGTCCGGAAGGCGTGGGATCTCGACCCGGCCTGCGACCGTGAAGAGCCCGCCGGCGGGCGTGACGGCGGTGATCCCGTCGCCCGACAGCTCGATCGCCTCGTCGAGAACGCGGACCGAACCCTGCTTCAGGCGAAGCGGGTAGGGAAAGCGCGCGAAGATGAGGCCGGCATCGCGCACCGCGACATCGCCTGTCACCAGCACGGGCTGCCCGAATCCCGCGGGTGAATAGACGCGGATCGTGAACCCGCATCGGCCGCCGAGCGCGAACGGCGCCGCGTCGATCGAGCGCGTGAGGCGCTCGCGGTCGGCCTTCGACGCATCGTCCTCGCCGAGCCGCGCGAGCTGCTGGCGCTGCGTGACGAGCGCGGCCGCGTCGGGCAGCAGGTTCGCCTCCGCCAGCGTCTGTGCGGCGTGCTTGTCGAAGAGCAGCCCGAGCGCCTCGCGCGGGGCGTCCTCGAAACTGTTGAAGAGCTGGTCGTCGATCGGCGCGTCGTCGCACACGATCGCGAGATCGATCTCCGCGCCCGTCGAAAGGCCCTCGAGGCGCCCCGAGATGCGGACCGTCGCGTCCTCCGCACCGCGCCCCGTGAGTTCCTCGACGGTGAGGTTGTCGTTCTCGTAGCGGAACACGGCCTGCACATCGTCA
>JBEAQW010000022.1:0-4571 GCA_041163725.1 Planctomycetota bacterium | reverse complement strand
GCGACCGACTCGCGACCCATCGCCACCTGGCGGAACGCCAGCACCTGCGCGGCACCAACGATCACGGCTGCGATCGCGACCGACCAGATCACGATCACGACGACCGAACCGCGTCGTGGGGCATGGATCGCTCTGCGGGTCATCAGCGTGCACGGCTCCCGAGAGAGAATCCGCCGCGGCTTCCGCCCGAAAGCGTGCCGGTCCCGAAGGAACCACGACCGCTTCCCGGTCGGCCGATCGATGGAGGCTGTCCAATGCCGCCACCACCGAAGCCGCCACCGCCTCCTCCTCCGGCGCCGCCGAATCCGCCGTTGGGCTTCGATCCGCCTCGGCCACCTCCCGGCCCGCGGCCACCGCCGAAGCCCGGCACGCCGATCGCGCCACCATCCACGCCAAGTGCGCCGCCTCCGTCGAGTCCGGCTGCGCCACCACCCGCTCCATTCACACCGCCCTCGCCGCCTTCCTCGCCGGTGCCGTCGGCGCCGGCTTCCTCGCCTGCGGATTCTTCATCCTCGGCCGGGGGCGGGGGAGGCACGATGCGGTCGATCGGGATCTGCGTTCGAAGCGTGATCGTGCTGAACTCCGGGTTCGACGACTCGCGATCGGCGCTCTCGCCGGTCGCGGTCACCGTGATGCGGAGGGCCCATGGCAGGCCGAAGTAGTCGGAATCCCAGTCGGGATACCACGCTTCGCCGTCGTACGCCTCGATCTGGAGTCCGACGATGCCGTCGATCGACGGGATCGCCATGCCTCCACCCTCCGGGTTCTCATCGGGCACCGCGTCGCGACGCAGCCAGAGCACGCTACCGCTCCGATCATCGACGATGCGGTACTGCGACTCGTACTCGCCGCCCTCGCCCGCGTACTCGTCGCGTCGCATGGGCCGGAGCCGGTTGTTGAACACCACGATCTCGTCGCGATCCATCGCGCCGTAGTCGGTGAAGCTCGTTCCATCGAAGAGCAGGATGCGCGTGTAGAAGAGATCCCCGTCGCGGATCACCGAGATCAGGTCGCGCCGCACGGCGTCGAGCGCGGCGTTCGCCCGCGTGACGGCCTCGAGACGCGTGCGCGCGACATCGCGCGTCTTCCCGATGCGGGAGAGGGCGGTCGCGACGGTCAGGATCACCAGGCCCGCGACGGCGATGGCCACCACGAGCTCGACGATCGTGAATCCGCGGAGATCAGGGCGTCGGCGACGCGCTGCTTCCGGTGCCTTCACGCTGCTGTTGCTTCTGCGCATAGCGGGCCTCTCGATCAATGGGTTCCTCGGGAACGCGGTTCGGGTTCGGTTCCTCGCCGCGGCGTTCCGCGATGCTCGTCTCGATGGAGTACTCGCGTCCTCCCTCGTGGATCACGGTGGCGAGCACGCGCGCGGGCACGCCGGGGCCGCCGCGCTCGATCTCGATCATGTACTGGAAGTCCGGATAGGGCGATCCGAACTCGAATGCGCCGCTGAGCGGATAGAGCTGCTCGTAGTCCTCGGGGCCTTCGGTCAGCACGCCGGAAAGGAGATCGTCGAGCGCGCTCGCCGCACGCACATCGATCTCTCCGCGCCGCTGCATCGTCATCGCCTGTCCGCCGACCGAGAGCACCGTGATCATGCCGATCGACAGGAGCACGCCCGCGATCACCGCATCCATCAGCGCGAAACCGCGTCGCGCATGCGCGCGCCGTGGATGCGGGATGAGGATGGATCCTTGCGAGACCATGCGTGCTTCCGGCGCCGCCGCTACCAGCGGTCGTAGGTCCTTCCTTCGCGGTCGAGGTCGATCGGCTGGCGGACGAGACCATCCTCGCGGTCGAGCCTCATCGGAACGGTGGAGTAGGTGTCGAGCATCACCGTGCCCTCGGCGTGCTGGCCCTTCAGACCGATCTCGATGAGCGGTCGGCTGCCGTCGGGATGGGAGGAGATGATCCAGGTGTCGTCGCGGACGGGGATGCCATCCGCCGAAGCGAATCCGACGACCATGCCCTCGGGCAGCTCCACCGGATTGCTCAGCCGGTCCTGCTGCCAGACGCGGGGACCCTCGGGATCCTTCGGGTTGAGGTCGAGGATCCACAGCGACACCTCGCCGAAGCGCGCATCGTGGTGGAGTCCGATCTGCTGCGTGCCGACCGAGTTCCGGAAGGCGAACATGCGGAGCAGATCCTCGACATCGGAGATCGCCTTCTCCTCGCGCTGCCGCGCGACGGCGAAGAAGCGGGGTACCGCGATCACGCTGATGATCGCCAGCAGGACGCTCACCACGACCATCTCGAGCAGCGAGAAGCCGCGTCCGTTCGGACGCGGCCTCGATCGTGCGGGAATGATCGCGTTGGCCTGCAACTTCCTGGGCCTCTCAGTTCGACTTGCGTGGCGCGCGGCCGTTGCTGATGTCCGCGTTCTCGCCTTCGCCGCCCGGCGAGCCGTCGGCGCCGTAGCTGACGATGTCGAAGTCGCGGCCGCTCGTGCCTTCCGCAAGGACATAGCGGTTGCCCCACGGATCGAGGAGATCGTCCTCCGACTCGAGGAACTCGGGGATGAGCTGCTCGAGGGCGAAGTCGGATCCGAGCCGAGTGGCCTGGCGCGAGGCGAGGAACGCCTTCACCTGGCTCGCGATCGCGTTGGCCTCGGTGCGCGCCTGGTCGACCTTCGCGCCGCCGAGGCGCTTGAGGACCTGCGGCGCGATGATGCCCGCGAAGATCGCGATGATCGTGACCGCGACGATGACTTCGATCAGGCTGAAGCCGCGGCGAAGGCGGCGCGATGGACGACGGAATCGGTTGGAGTGCATGCTTGGCTCCTTGACTGTGGGGGTCGGATGCGCGATCACGCGCCGGCCGCCTTCTGAAGTTCGATGATGGGGAGAAGGATCGCCGCGAGCACGAAACTCGCGATCAGCGCCATCACGACGAGCAGGATCGTCGGAAGGATGCGCGTGAAGAGCTTGAGGGAGTTGTTCACCTGACGGTCGAACGATCCGGCCGCGTGCAGGAGCATCTGCTCGAGGCGGCCCGAACGCTCGCCGATGTTGACGATCTGCACCAGGAGCGGCGGGAAGTGGCCGCTCCGCTCGAGCGGGTCGGCGAGCGACTGTCCCGTCGAGACCTTGTCCGAGACCTGGTCGACCGCGCGCATCAGCGCCTGGTTGCCGAGCGTATCGCGCACGATGCGGAGCGCGCTCAGGATCGGAATGCCGGCCGAAACGAGCGTTCCGAGCGTGCGTGTGAAACGCGCCACCGCGATGTCGCGCACGAGCTGGCCGACGACGGGGATGCGCAGGAGGAAGGTGTCGAAGCGGAAGCGGTTGTCCGGCTTCGCGAGCCAGTTGCGCCACGCGACGATCGCGATCAGCACCGCGGCGAGCATCACCATCCACCAGCTGCCTACGAAGTCCGACAAGGCCATCAGCACCTGCGTCGGCATGGGAAGCTCGAGGTTCGCCTGCAGGATCGGCTTCATCACGCGGGGAAGCACGAATCCGATCAGGACGATCACGCTCACGGTGATGAGCAGCGCGATCATCATCGGATACACGACCGCACCGACGACCTCGCGTCGGAGTTCGACGGATCGTTCGAGTAGATCGCCGAGCTGGTGGAGGATCTCGGAGGTGCGGCCCGACGCGTCGGCCGCGCGGAGCATGCCGACGGTCATGTCGTCGAACGGAGCGCCGTACTCCTTCGCAGCGGTGTGGAATGGAACGCCCGCCTCGACGCGCTCGATGATGAAATCGAGGATGGCCTGCATGCTCTTGTTGGCCGCCTGCCGACGCACGGTCCTGAGCGCCTGCATGAGCGGGAGACCCGCCTCGAGCGCGGTCGCGAGCTCGCGGACGAGATCCGCAAGCTCCGCGCGTGCGATCGTGGGGCGCGCGGCCCTGCCACCCGCGGCGGCGGCGGCGTCCGCCTCGCTCATGGCGACATCGAGCGGCGTCTCGCCCTTCTGCTGGATGAGCCTCATCGCGGTCATCCGGTCGGGCGCGACGATCGTGCCGTTCTGGATGGCACCGTCCGACGCGAGGGCTTGGTAGCGGAACGAAGGCATCGCTCGGATCAGCCCTTCCTGGCGTGCTTGAGTTCGCCGGAGAAGTCCTCGACATCCTGCGTGGCGCGGAGCACTTCCTCGATCGTCGTGATGCCCTGGATCACCTTGCGCACGCCGTCCTCGCGCATCGTGGTGAAGTCGGGGTCGAGCAGTTCCTTGAGTTCATGCACGGGGCGGTTCTGCGCGATCGCCGCACGCAGCGGGGAGGTGATGCGGATGATCTCGAAGAAGCCGAGTCGTCCACGGAAACCGCTGTTGCCGCACTTGTCGCAGCCGCGGCCGTACATCTGGTGCCCGCCGATACGCTCGCGCTCGTCGGGAGTCAGCCTGTTGAGCGTGTCCTCGCTCACCGGGCGGCGCTCCTTGCACGACTCGCACAGCCGGCGTCCGAGGCGCTGCGCGAGCAGGCCTTCGAGCACGCTCGCCGCGAGATACGGCTCCGCACCCATGTCGAACAGACGGCCAACGGACGAGATCGCGTCGTTGGTGTGGAGCGTCGAGAAGATCAGGTGGCCCGTCAGCGCGGATCGGATCGCGATGTCGA
>JBEAQW010000021.1:0-23290 GCA_041163725.1 Planctomycetota bacterium | reverse complement strand
TCATCCCGGGCCAGGGCAACAATGTCTACATCTATCCCGCGGTCGGCCTCGCCGTCTACGCGACCGAGGCCTCGCGTGTGACCGACGAGATGTTCCTGAAGGCGGCCGAGGCGCTCGCCGCGCGCACGACAGACGCCGAGCTCTCGGTGGGGCTGATCTATCCGCCGCTCGGTCGCATCCACGACTCGGCGGTCGAGGTGGCGATCGAGGTCGCGGAACTCATCTTCGACCGCGGCCTGGCGCGATGCGAGCGGCCGCGCGAGATCCACAAGTGGCTTCGGGCGAAGGTCTACGATCCGTCCTACTGACGCGGTTCAGTCGATCGGGGGCGGCGCCTGCCGCGCGCGCGAATCGCGCACGCGGACGATGATCGCCGCCACGCCGAACCCGACCAGCAGCACGCAGCCGCACGCGGCGCAGCAGCTTCCGAAGAAGCCCTGCGCGATGCCCTCGATGCTGTCGACGATGCGGTCGACCTGCGACTCGTCGCCGCTCGCGATCATGATGGCGACCGGCGTCTGCGAACCGTCGGCCGTCGCGACCGAGACGGTGTACGAGCCCGACTCAGGCACGCGGAACCATCCGAGGATCTCGATCTGGCTGCGAGGATCGCGCCGGGAACCCGCCGACTCGACACCGACGGGCGTTCCCGAGGCGTCCTTGACCGTGATCCGGTAGCCGACGCTGCTTGGCGGCCGACCGATGACCTTGTCGCCGACACGCCCGTCGGGCGCGATGAGTACGAAGGCGCCTCCGGGCTCGAACGGCAGCTCGATGGAGGCCGGGGCCTCGAAGGTGGTCGCGTTCTCGACGAGCGTGTCGATCTCGGCCTCGAAGCTCCGCGTCGAGTCGGTGAACCCCGAGGTGAGCGCGAACACGCCGCCGACGATGGTGACGAGCAGTCCGAGCAGCGCGAGGCCGATCAGCGCCATGCCGAGTGCGCTGCGCGGCGCGGCGTGCGCGGCATCCGCGCTCACCGGGGCCCCGTTCTCGAGCGGATCGATCATGGGGGCAGCGTACCTATCCCAAGGAGTGCGTGGAGAATCAAGGATGCATGTGCCGATAAGGGACGCGTCGCGGAGCGGCAGCGCTGCCCATTGGTCGACCGGGTCCGGCCGGTCGTGGACGAGCGTTCATCTGTGGAGGATCCACCGTGCTTTCCCGTGCCATCGGCGGGGCGTTCCGCCCGACATCTCCGTTGTTCGCCTGTGCTGCGATCGTGCTCGCGGCCTCGTCATTGCTTTCGGGCTGCCGTTCGGTCCCCGAGACGGGGCGCCGGCAGTTCGTCGTGCTCTCGCGCGCCGACGAGCAGCGTCTCGGTGCGGCGGCGTACACGGAGCAGCTCGATGCAGCGAAGGTGCTCGACTCGGGCGACGCGGCCGCGCGCGTGCAGCGCGTCGGCGCGCGCATCGCGGAGGCCGCGGAGCGGCGCTACCCGGGTGCGGTGCGAGGATTCGAGTGGAAGTTCGCCACGATCGAGACGGAGGATGTGAACGCGTGGATGCTGCCCGGCGGCAAGAGCGCCGTGAACACGGGCCTGCTCGCGGTGGCGACGAGTGATGACGAACTCGCGGTCGTGATGGGCCACGAGGCGGCGCATGCGATCGCGCGCCACGGCGCCGAACGCATCTCGCGCGCGATGGCGACGCAGGTGATTCTCGGCGTGGTGCTCGCGAGCGGCGAGGTCGATCCGCGGCTCGTCGGTGCGACGGCCGCCGCGTACGGGCTGCTCGGCGAGACCGCGTTCAGCCGCAGCGAGGAGAGCGAGGCCGATCGCATCGGACTACTGATCGCAGCCGAGGCGGGCTACGACCCGCGCGCGGCGACGGGTTTCTGGCGGAAAATGGCCGCGCAGGGTGGTGCGAAGCCTCCCGAGTTCCTGTCCACCCATCCGAGCGACGAGACGCGTGCGCAGCGCCTGGCAGCCCTCATGCCCGAGGCCGTTCGCGTCTACGAGGCGTCGAAGGGCGGCGGTCGGTGAGTGCGGCCGAGACGGCGGATGCGGTCGATGTGCGCACGGAGGTGTCGGCCGATCGCCTCACGGTCTCCGTGATGGGTGAACTCGTGCTCGGCACGGTCGACCGCGTGCATGCGGCGATGACCGCTCCGCTCGCGCGTGCCCCGCGCGCGATCGCGCTCGATCTTGCGCGCGTCACGCGGCTCGACGCGTCCGGCATCGCGGTCGCGGTGCGGCTGCGCCGTCATGCGTCGGCTGCGGGTGTGCCGTTCGAGGTACGCGGGGTCGAGGGGGACCGCAAGCTGCTGATCGATCTCGCGCTGCGCGGGCAGGAGCTGCAGCCGATCGCGAAGCCCGCGGGATTCGTGCGCGAGGTCGGCCAGTCCGCCGTCGGTCTCTGGGGCATCCTCGTCGACCTCCTGCGATTCTCGGGCGAAGTCACGGTGATCGCGCTCGGCATGCTGCGGCGGCCGCGGATGCTCCGCTGGCGCGACACCGTCGCCGCGATGGCGCGGCACGGGAGCGACGCGGTGCCGGTCGTCGGACTGCTCGGATTCCTCATCGGCGCGATCATCGCGTTCCAGACCTACGACCCGATGGCGAAGTACGGCGCGAAGCTCCAGGTGACGGATGTCGTGGCCGTATCGATCGTGCGCGAGCTCGGGCCACTCATCACCGCGATCATCCTCGCCGGCCGCTCGGGCAGCGCGTTCGCTGCGGAGATCGGCACGATGAAGGTCACGCAGGAGCTCGATGCGCTGCGCACCTTCGGGATCGATCCGATCCGCTTCCTCGTCATACCCCGCATGCTCGCGACGGTGGTCGTCACGCCGCTCCTCGCGGTGTATGCGTCGATCCTCGGCGTCGCGGGTGGGTTCCTCGTGCTCGGACCGAAGGGGATCACGCTGACGCAGTACCTCATCGAGGCGCGCGATGTGCTCACGGTGGGTGGCTTCCTGCAGGGGCTCGCGAAAGCCGCGGTGTTCGCGCTGCTCGTCTCGGGAATCGGCTGCCTCGCGGGGCTCCGGACGGGGCAGGGGCCGGGCGCGGTCGGTCTCAGCACGACGCGCGCGGTCGTCGCGGGCATCGTCGCCATCATCGTCGCCGACAGCATCCTCGGCTCCTTCTTCTACACGCTTGGAATCTAGGACCTCCCTCCGCCGATGACCGCCGCCGCTCCCGCGAGTCCCACCGATGCAGCCGCCGCCGATGCGGTGATCGCGCTGCGCGGCGTCTCGATCGGATACGGCGAGCGTGCGATCGTCGAGGACATCGACCTCGAGGTGCGGCGTGGCGAGATCCTGTTCATCGGCGGCGGCTCGGGCTGCGGCAAGACGACGCTGCTCGCGTCGATGAACACGCTGCGGCCGCCGCTCTCGGGCAGCATCCGGATCGAGGGTGTGGAGATCGCCGGCGCCGACGAGGACACGCTGCAGCAGGTCCGCAGGCGCTTCGGGATGATGTACCAGCTCGGCGCGCTGTTCGGCGGCATGACGCTCCTCGAGAATGTGCGACTGCCGCTCGAGGAGTTCACATCGCTGCCGGCCGAGGCGCTCGACGACCTCGCGCGCGCGAAGCTCGGGCTCGTCGGGCTCGCCGCACATGCGGAGAAGAAGCCTGCGGAGATCTCGGGCGGCATGCAGAAGCGCGCTGCGATCGCACGCGCGCTCGCGCTCGATCCGCCGATCCTCTTCCTCGACGAGCCGAGCGCGGGTCTCGATCCGGTGACGAGCGCCGATCTCGACGCGCTGATCGTCGCGCTCAACCGCATGCTCGGAACGACCTTCGTCGTCATCTCGCACGAGCTCGCGAGCATCCTCTCGATCGGACACCGCTTCGCCATGCTCGACGGCGCGCGCCGCCGGATGGTCGCGGTCGGGCCGCCCGCCGAGCTGCGCGACCAGTGCGAGGACGAGTGGGTCCGGAGATTCCTCAGCCGCACCGCGAGTGGAGAAGCATGATGCGCGTGAACACGACAGACCGTACCGGAGGAGCAGAGGCATGAGTCCAGCGAACGAGATCAAGGTCGGCGTGTTCGTCATCGCATCCGCCGCGCTCGTGTTCGGCGGGGTGATCGCGCTCGGCTCGGGCCGGTTCTTCCGCGACACCGAGATCCTCGAGACCTCGACGCGCGAGTCGGTGGACGGGCTGCAGATCGGGAGCCCCGTGAAGTACCGCGGTGTTCCGATCGGCGAGGTCGACGCGATCTCGTTCGCCGACCGCCTCTACCCCGATCGCGACGACGACGGCAGCTCCGAGTTCGACTACGGCAGTCCGGTCGTGATCCGCATGAAGGTGCGGCTCGATGTGTTCGGACCGCAGCAGTCGAGCCTCTTCACCAAGGACATCGAGCGCGGCGTCGAGAAGGGCCTGCGCGCGCGCATGCGTTCGGCCGGCCTCACGGGTGGCCTGTTCGTCGAGCTCGACATGGTCGATCCGCGCGAGTACCCGGTGATTCCGCCGGGTTTCCCGCCCGACTACCCGTATGTCCCAAGCGCGCCGAGCCGGTTCGACGAGGTGCTGGCGACGCTCGAGCGGATCTCGAACAGCCTGGCGCGCGTGGACTTCGAGGGCATCGGCGGCGGTATGAAGGAGGCCGTCGACGGCCTCAACCGGATGCTCGGCGAGCGCGCCGACCGTCTGCTCGCGAACGCCGATGTGTTCGTGAGCGAGCTCGGTGAATCGAACCGGATGCTGCAGAAGCTGCTCGGCGATCCCCGGCTCGAGAGCGCGATCGATTCGGTGTCGGCCCTCGCCACCGATCTGCGGACGACGCTGCCGGCGACCGTGCGGGAGTACGGCGAGTTCGGCGCGGAACTCAACTCGCTCGTCTCGGACGA
This sequence comes from Planctomycetota bacterium, assembly GCA_041163725.1. Classification (GTDB taxonomy): domain Bacteria; phylum Planctomycetota; class Phycisphaerae; order Phycisphaerales; family SM1A02; genus QWPT01. Next base: position 18,493 of record JBEAQW010000021.1, on the reverse strand, counting down.
GGAGTACGAGATCCGTCGTCTCCTCTCGGCGCTGCGCGAGACCGCGGAGAATCTCGAACTCCTCACCGAGCGTGCGCGCGAGGATCCGCCCCGTATGCTCTTCTCGAATCCACCCCGCAAGCTCGCGCCCGGAGAGATCGCGCCATGACCGGCGGAGACACGACCATGCACTCCCGTTCATCCAGCATCGCAGTCGCCGCGCTCGCCATCTGTATCGCGGGTTGCAGCGTGTTCGACCGCGAGGCGCCGGAGCGCTCGCAGTTCCGCCTGACGCCGGTCGCGGGTGCGCGGCTCGAGGGCGAGCCGCTGGGTTCGCTGCTCGTCCGTCGCGTCGGCGCGGTGAAGCCCTTCGATGAGCGTGGATTCGTCTACGAACTCGCGAACGGCCAGTGGCGCATCGATCCCTACAACGGCTTCGTCGCCGACCCGTCCGCGATGGTGACCGAAGCCGTCGCGAGCGGCCTGGAGGACAGCGGGCGATTCACGCTGGTTCTTCCCAGCGGCGTCTCGAGCCGGTCCGACTACGTGGCGGAGTGCACGCTCGAGTCGTTCCACACCGACTTCCGCGACCGCGCGAAGCCCATGGCGGTGGTGCGCCTGCGGATGTATGTACTCGAGCGATCGTCGGGACGGGGCGAGGTCCTGCGGCAGTTGCGGGGCGAGGCGATGGCGCCGCTTGCGGATGGGAGTCCCGGCGCGGTCGCCGAGGCGCTGTCCCTCGCGACCGCGGAGGCGGTGCGATCGCTGGCGAAACAGCTGCCCGCGACTCGTGCCGAACTGGCGCCCCGGCCTGCGTCCGAGTGAGTGATCCCCGATCGGAGTCGAGCGGAGGGTTCTTGGACGGTTCGGGATCCCCGATCACCGCCTGGAACTTCACGCAAGGGCGAATCCCCCGCACACGCCGCGCGAACCGCTCGCGGAGCGTTTACCCTCTCCCGTCCATGTCTGCAGGCTCGATCCAGCGACCGACTCCGTTCGACGACAACGCGCGTCCGTATCCGCGCGCCGTCACGGAACTCGCAGGTCGGGTCGAGGCGAGCACCCTTCCCGGCAGGGGCGAGTTCCTCCGGCTCGAGGCATCGATCGAACCACTCGATCTCCTCCAGTGGCTGCGATCGATGCCCGCGGGCACTCGGCGCTACTTCCGCGATCGGAGCGCGCGCTACGAGTTTGCGGCGGTCGGTTCGGCGGTTCGCACCGCATTCGGTGAGCACGGGCACTGGATACAGGTGGCCTCGGCGGGCGCATCCGCGCGCGCGGCGGCGTGGTTCGTCGCGCTGCCCTTCGATGCCCTTCGCACGCGGGACGCGCGATGGGCGAGCTTCGAGACCGAAGCGTGCGTGCTGCCCGAGATCGAGGTTCGCCGTGATGGCGAGACGCACACGATCGCGGTGCACCTCACCGAGCACACCGATCAGGCTGCGCTTGCCGCGAGCATGCGCGCGATCGACGCTGCGACGCCGCCGTGCGTGGTGGAACCGGCGCTCGTCCGCGAGCCCGACGGCGGCGACGAGGAGATCTGGTCGCACGCCGTGCGCGCGGTCCTCGACCGTATCCGCGGAGGTTCCCTCCGCAAGGCCGTACTCGCGCGGACGCGGCGATACGCCGCGAGCGGCGCGCTCGATCCGGTCGCGGTGCTCTCCCGGCTTGCGGCGCGCGAATCGCGCGGATTCCGCTTCCTCGTCGAGGCGGGCGCGGGGCGAGCGTTCCTCGGTGTGACGCCGGAGCGACTGGTGGCGCGCAGCGGGCGGATCGCCCGCAGCGAGGCCGTCGCGGGCACGCGTCCGCGCGGCGTCGACGCGGTCGCGGACCGTCTGCTCGGCGAGTCCCTCCTCGCAAGCGCGAAGGATCGTCGGGAGCAGGAACTCGTGGTCGAGCGTGTGCGCGAGGCGCTCGCGAACTGCGCGACGAGCCTTCGCATCGACCTCGAGCCCCGGTTGCTGCGGCTCGCCTATGTGCAGCATCTCGCGACGCGCGTGCAGGCGGAGCTCCGACCCGGCGTGGGTGATCTCGATCTCGTGCACGCGCTCCACCCGACGCCCGCCGTCGCGGGGTCGCCCGTCGCAGGTGCGATCGAAACGCTGCGCGAGCTCGAGCCGTTCGATCGCGGGCTCTACGCCGGTCCGATCGGCATCGTGTCGCGCGATGGCGCGGAGATCGCGGTGGCGATCCGCTCGGCGCGCATCGATGGCGACACGCTCACGGCCTTTGCGGGCGCCGGCATCGTCGATGGTTCCGATCCCGCGGAGGAGTGGCGCGAGACCGGTCATAAGCTGCTCGCGTTCGAGCGATTGGCGACCTGATACGCTTCACGCGCGATGCGCGACGCACCCAACATCAATATGGCGTGGACCATGCTCGCTGCAGAGGAGTGCGTGCGGCTGGGCGTGCGCCACGCGGTCGTCTGTCCAGGCTCGCGGAGCGCTCCGCTTGCGGTCGCATTCGCGCGCCATCCCGAGATACGCGTCCATATCGCCCACGACGAGCGGGGTGGTGCCTTCGCGGCGCTCGGCATCGCCAAGTCGTCGGGGGTTCCCGCGGTCCTCGTGACGACGAGCGGAACCGCCGTCGCCAACGCACTCCCCGCGATGGTCGAGGCGCGCATGACCCGGACGCCGATGCTGGTGTTCGCGGCCGATCGTCCGCCCGAACTACGCGATTGCGGCGCGAATCAGTCGATTCCGCAGAGCGCACTGCTCGCCGGAGCCGCGCGCTGGACGGTCGACATGCCGTGCCCCACGACCGAGGTGCCGGCGGAATTCGTGCTCTCGACGGTCGACGAGGCGTTCTCGCGCGCGTGCGGTGCCGCGGGCGCGCAGGGCGGCGCCGTGCATGTGAACTGGCAGTTCCGCGAGCCCCTCGCGCCCGATGCGTGCGAGTGGGACATCGCGTGGCTCTGGTCGGTCGCGCGGTGGACGAAGTCGCACGAGCCGTGGCGCGAGCCGCTCGCGCCGCTCACCGCCTCGGTCGCGATCGAGGACGCCGTGATCGTCGCCGGTCGAACCGCGCCTGCGACGGAGCATTCGCTCGAGGGATGGAAGGGCACGCTGCTCGCGGACATCACGAGCAACCTCGCGCGCGCCGGAACCGCCGGCGCCGATCTCGTGCTGCGCGCGGCGACGGACGGACCCGATGCACGCGCGGTGGCCGAGGCGCTCCGCGCCTCGTCGATCGTCACCGTCGGAGACGCGGTCGCCTCGAAGCGCCTCCAGGCGTGGGTCGCCGCGCATCAGGGCGAACTCGCGGTGTTCGGTGCGGGTGATCCGCGCGTCGATGCGGCCCACCGCGCGACGAGCGTGTACGCGGGCCCCGTCGAGTTCCATGCCGCGCGGAAGCTCAAGCCGCATGCGGGTTGGTCGCGTGCGCTCGCATCCGCGTCGCGCGCCGCCCGCCGCGCCCTCGCCGCGGAACGCGCGCTGTGCGAACCCACGGCGATCGCCGACGCGACCGATGCGTGTGCGGACCTCCCGCACGGCACGGTGTTCCACGGTTCGTCGATGCCGGTGCGCGATGCGGACTTCCTCGCGATCACGCCGCCGAAGGGTTGGGAATCCGCGGCGAACCGCGGTGCGAGCGGGATCGATGGACTTCTCGCGACGGCGGTCGGCCACGCGCACGCGTCGCAGGAGCCGGTGATCGCGTTCATCGGCGATGTGAGCGCGCTCCACGACCTCAATAGCCTCCAGCTCGCCTCCGTGGTCGAGACGCCGCTCGTCATCGTGCTCCTCAACAACGACGGCGGGGGGATCTTCCGCTACCTGCCGATCGCGCGGCACGCCGATGTGTTCGATGCGTGCTTCACGACGCCGCACGGTCGCGCGTTCGCGCCGATCGCGCGCGCATTCGGGCTGGCCTGCGAGACGCCGCGCACGCGCGCCGCGATGGCGAAGGCCGTCGCGCGCGGGCTCCGTCGCGGTGGAGCCACCGTGATCGAGGTCGCCTGCACGCGCGAGGATGGCGAGGCATGTCGCGCGCGTGTCGCCGCGGCGGCCGTGCGCGCGGTGACCCGGGACCTCCGTCCGTGATGCGCGTGGCGCTCGTGCACGGATTCCTCGGCGCACCCGCCGACTGGGCCGAGGTGCTCGCGCTCCTTCCATCGGGAATCGCCTGCGATTGCGTGCCGTTGACGGCACTCGGCTGCGACTCCGTCGAGGAAGCCGCGACCCATCTCGCCACGCGGCTCGAGCGAGAGCCGTGCGATCTGCTCGTCGGATACTCGATGGGAGGGCGCATCGCGCTCGAACTCGCGGCAACGCGTCCGTCGCTCGCGCCGCGTCTGCTGCTTCTCGCGGCGAGTCCCGGCATCGAGGCCGCCGACGAACGCGCGCACCGCGCCGCCGAGGACGACGCGCGTGCCGAGGCGATCCTGCGCGACGGTCTCGATCGCTTCGTCGATGCGTGGTATCGCCTACCGATCTTCGCGCCGTTCGCCGCCCACCCCTCGTTCTCCTCGACGCGACTGCGCCGCGCGCAGGGCGAGGCTGCCTTCTGGGCCCGCTGCATCGCAGGCTGCTCTCCCGGTCGCGCGCCCGCCCGCTGGAACGCGCTTCCCGAGCTCGCCTCCCGCACCGTGTTCGCAGCCGGCGCGCTCGACGAGCGATATGCTGCCTTCGCCGCCCGCGCGGGAGCGCTCGCTCCCGGGCTGCGCGTCGAGATCATCGCTGCGGCCGGCCATGTCCTGCCGCTCGAGGCCCCGGCCGCATGCGCGCGGCTCATCGAGCACACACTCCGGATCACGCCATGACGACCGCCTATCCGCCCGCGAAGCCCACGACCGAGACCACCGAGAGGATCCGCCCCGCACTCGCCTGGCGCGAGATCGACAAGGGCTTCGCCGAGGTCCGGTTCCACAAGGCCGACGGCATCGCGAAGATCACGATCAACCGGCCCGAGGTCCGCAACTCGTTCACCCCGCGCACGGTCGAGGAGATGCGCGCGGCGCTGCTCGATGCGCGCAACGACGCGGACATCGGCGTCGTCATCCTCTGCGGCGAGGGCGAGCGCGCCTTCTGCGCCGGCGGCGACCAGCGCGTGCGCGGACACGCGGGCTACCGCTCGGAGTCGGGCAGCGAGATGCTGAATGTCCTCGAGTTCCAGCGCGAGATCCGCACCTGCCCGAAGCCCGTCGTCGCGATGGTCGCGGGTTGGTCGATCGGCGGCGGTCATGTGCTGCACATGATGTGCGACCTGACGATCGCCGCGGAGAACGCGCGGTTCGGCCAGGTCGGCCCGCGCATGGGCAGCTTCGACGGAGGCTACGGCGCGAGCTACATGGCGCGCATCATCGGGCAGAAGAAGGCGCGTGAGATGTGGTTCCTCTGCCGCAGCTATTCCGCGCAGGAGGCGAAGGAGATGGGCCTCGTGAACTGCGTCACCAGCGTGACCGAGCTCGAGGAGGTCACGGTGCAGTGGTGCCGCGAGATGCTCGCGAACTCGCCGACCGCGATCCGCGCGCTGAAGGCGGCGCTGAACGCCGACTGCGACGGCCAGGCCGGACTGCAGGAGCTCGCGGGCATCGCCACGATGCTCTACTACATGTCGGACGAGGCGAAGGAAGGCCGCGACGCACAGCTTGCGAAGCGGAAGGCCGACTTCAGGAAGTTCGCGCCGTGAGCCCGTGGGTCGCGGCCCTGCGACCGAAGACGCTCGGCGCGTCGCTCTGCCCCGTGCTCATGGGCGCCGCGCTCGCGTGGCAGGACGGCGTGTTCGCATGGATGCCGGTGCTCGCGGCGCTCGTGGGCGCGTGCCTGCTCCAGATCGCGAGCAACTTCGCGAACGATCTCTTCGACGGATTGCGCGGCACGGACTCGGGCGAACGGCTTGGTCCGCAGCGCGCGGTCGCGTCCGGGCTCGTGACGCCTCGCGCGATGCGCATGGCGCTGGTCGCGGTGCTTGCGCTCGCGGCCGCGCCCGCCGCGTATCTCGCATGGCGCTCGGGCCCCGCGTTCGCCGCGATCGGCGTGGTCGGTGCGATCGCCGCCGTCGGCTACACGGCGCCGCCGATCTCCCTCGCCTACCGCGGCCTCGGCGACGCATTCGTGTTCGGCTTCTTCGGTCCGCTGGCCGTCGCGGGAACGCGCGCGGCATGCGACGGCGCGTGGACGGCCGACGCGCTCATCGCGGGTATCGCCCCCGGCGCGATCGGCGTGGCGCTTCTCGCCACGAACAACCTTCGCGATCGCGTCGGTGATGCGCTGCACGGGAAGCGCACGCTCGCCGTCCGCTTCGGCGAGCAGTTCGCGCGCGTGCAGATCGCGCTCTGCCACGGTCTCGCCGTCGTCGTCCCCGCGTCGGTCATCCTCGTCGGCGGTGTGACGAAGGGCGTGCTCGCCTCGTCGCTGCTCGCGCTCCTGCTCGTGCCGAACTCGCTCTCGATCCTCCACGGGCGCGACGGAGCCGCGCTCAACCGGAACCTCGCCGGCTTCGGCGTGATGCTCTACCTCTACGGGATCGTGTTTGCCGCCGGCATCGTGGTGGGGGGGCTCGGTTGATCGATCCGATCCTCCGCATTCCGCTGGCCGTTCGCGCCGAGGCGCGCGCGCTCGTCGGCGCGGATACGCGCGAGGTGGCGTTCCTCAGGCTCGAGGACGAAGCGACGGGCGCCGTCGGGTTCGGCGAGTGCGCGCCGCTCGCCGGGCTTCATCGCGAGACGCTCGATGAGTCGCTCGAGTCGATCGAGGAGTGGTTCGACGGCATGCGCGCGGCCGAGTCGCTTCCGCCGACGGCGGCGTTCGCGGTGAGCTGCGCCATGCGCACCATGGACGGCCTCGGTTCGGCTCCGGTCGCACCCGTTCCCGTCGCGGGCTTCGCGGGCGATGCGATCGCGACGCTCGACGGTGCGTCGCTCGAGGAGCTGCGCGCCTGCACGGCCGTCAAGCTGAAGATCGGCCGCGGCGATGCCACGCACGACCGGGCGCTGATCGCCGCCGCGATCGAGGCGTTTCCCGGTCGCAGACTCCGGCTCGACGGGAACCGTCGCATGACGCGTGCAGCCTGCGAGGATGTCCTCCGCGGTTTCGACGCCGCGCACTTCGAGTATCTCGAGGAACCGCTCGCCGATCCTTCGGAACTCCCGTCGCTCTCGCGGGCGACGGGTGTTCCGATCGCGCTCGACGAGTGCGTGGCTGATCGAGGAGCGGCGGTGCTGCGCGAGGAACTCGCACGGAGCGGTCGCGTGTGCGCGTGGGTGCTGCGGATGTCGGCGCTCGGCTCCCTCGACGAGATCGAGCGCGTCGCGACGGACGCCGCGAGGCTCGGCGCCGACGCCGTGCTCTCGACCGCATACGAGAGTTCCTACACGCTCCGGCTCGCGGTGCACATCGCCGCGCGGCTCCCGAACGCGCGGCGCGCGCATGGCCTCGGGACGGCGCGCATCCTGCTCGAGGATGCATGCGAGCCGGCAAGGCCGCGCGACGGTGTGCTCGATGGCGCGCCGCTGCCCGTTCCGTTCGTGGAGGCGTGGTCGTGAGCCGCGCGGAGCTCGAGATCATCGAGTGCGCGGCGGGCACGGATCCGCTTCCCGCATTCGAGCGTGCCTGGTCGCGCGGTGCCCGCGTGCTGCCCCTTTCGCCTTCGCTCCCAGCCGTCGCGCGCGAGCGCATCCTTGCGCGTGCGAGCGTCGCACACTGCGAGCCCGCGCCTGGCGTCGTGCTGACGACGAGCGGCTCGAGCGGCGAACCGCGCCTGATCGACCTTTCTCTCGACGCGCTTCACGCCAGCGCAGTGCTCGGTGCCCGCTCCGTTCCGTTCGGTCCGGGCGACGCGTGGCACACCTCGCTCGCTCCGACGCATGTCGGTGGGTTGATGATCCACATGCGCGCGCGCGTGCTCGGCGGCGCGGTGCTTCACGGTGCACCGCCGCGCCGGTGGAGCGATCTCGACGGCGCGACCCATGTCTCCCTCGTCGCGGCGCAGCTCGGTCGACTACTCGAGGATTCCGCCGCGCCGCCCGCGTCGTTGAAAGCGGTCCTCCTCGGCGGCGGTCCGAGCCCTCAGTCCCTGCGTGACGCGGCGATCTCGCGCGGCGTGCCGCTCTTCGCGACCTACGGACTCACGGAAACATCCTCGCAGGTCGCCACGGGCCGTCTCTCGGTCGGCGACCCCGCGACGCTCGCGGGGCCTGCGATCGCGGGTGTGGCGCTGACCGTCGGCGAGGCCGACGAGATCCTCGTCGACGGCCCGGTACTTGCCCGCGGCGAGCTCCGCGACGGGGCGATCGTTCCGCTTCCGCGTCCCTATCCGACACGCGACGCGGGCTTCATCGACACGGAGGGCCGCGTGCACATCGTCGGCCGCCTCGACTCGATGTTCATCTCGGGAGGCAGGAACATCCATCCGGAGACGATCGAGCGTGCGCTCGCGTCGATTCCCGAGGTGCGGGCCGCGTGCGTGATCGGCGTGCCGCACGAGCGGTGGGGCATGCGGCCCGTCGCGTTCGTCGACCTCGCGTCGAGACCGGCGCGCCCGTTGCGCGAGTCACTGCGCGACATGCTCGAGCCTCATCTCGTACCCGATGCGGTCCTGGCGATGCCGAAGTCCGAAGTCGATGCGATGAAACCGGGCCGCGCAAGGCTTGGCGCGCTTCACGCTTCGGGCGCGGCGGGTCCGCCCATCGAATGAGCGGGCGGACGGGGGCTCAGCCGAGTCGTCCCGTTCGCGACTGCGATTCCTCGAGGAACGCGCGGAACACCTCGGGCAGGTCGATCGATTCCCCGGCCTCGCGGTCGATCGCGACGCGCTTCACCTTCGCCGACATCGCGAGCTCGCCGTCGAGGAGGAAGTTCCAGAGAAGGGTGTAGCCGCTCCGACCGATCTCGAGGCCGGCCAGGCGGACGGTGAGCCGGTCTCCCACGCGCACCGGCTTCCTGAAGTTCGCCTCGCAGTGCACCACGGGCGTGGGCACGAGGCGCCCATCCAGCATCGCACCGACGCTGAAGCCGCCGAGCTCGAGCCAGCGCTCGAAGAGCTCCTCCTCGATCTCGAAGAGACGGGCGTAGAAGATCACGCCCGCCGCGTCGGAGTGGGGCAGTCTGATGACGAAGTGCTCGCTGAAGTCAGCCAGGTTCATGCGGGAAGGGTACGGCGAAAGCCCTTTCACTTCCGCGCCCGCGGAATCTCGGGTACAACATCGGCTCTACCCAAGGAGTCACCATGCGCTGCCCCATCTGCCCCGCCCTCGGACTGTCCGCCCTCGCACTCGCGACCGCCGCGCTGCTCGCGGCCGCGCCTGGATCTCAGGATGGCGGTCGGAAGTGGGGCGTGCACGACAAGGAGCGCCCGCAGCCCGCGATGGTCACGCCCGGCGGCCATGGCAAGGCGCCCAGCGACGCGGTCGTTCTGTTCGACGGTAGCAACCTCGATGCATGGACCGGTGGCGCTTGGGAGGTCAAGGACGGCTACTTCCAGGTGAAGCCCGGAAGCGGAAACATCCGCACGAAGGAAGGCTTCGGCTCGTGCCAGCTCCACATCGAGTGGATGATCCCTGCCGACCGCGAGTGCAACGGGCAGCAGGGATGCAACAGCGGCGTGTTCTTCATGGACCGCTACGAGCTCCAGATCCTCGGCTCGAATCCGAACAAGACCTATGTCGACGGCATGGCCGGCGCGATGTACGGTCAGTACCCGCCGCTCGTCAATGCGTGCAATCCGAACGGCCAGTGGAACACCTACGACGTGATCTTCCATGCGCCGAAGTTCCACGCCGACGGACTGCTCGCGAAGCCGGGCACCATGACCGTCTTCTTCAACGGCGTGCTGGTCCAGGATCACTCGGAGATCTGGGGCGCGACCGCGCATGCCGCCGTCGCCAAGTACTCGGCGCACGAGCCCAAACTGCCCATCGGCCTGCAGGATCATGGCGATCCGCTGTGCTTCCGCAACGTGTGGCTGCGTCCGCTCGCGGACTGACGCGTGAGGCGCGGTCGCGCCGCCAGTCATCGCAAGTTCACCGGAGATTCCCCAGGAGATCGGCTTGGGCCTCTACTTCCGTCGTTCCATGAACCTCGGTCCGTTTCGCGTCAATGTCTCGCGAAGCGGTGTGGGCTGGTCCGTCGGAGGAAGGGGACTCCGCGTCGGGCAGTCGTCGCGCGGGCGGCGCTACACCACGATCTCGGCGCCGGGCACCGGACTCGGCTACCGCAGTTCGAATCGAGGCTGTGTCGTCGCCATCGCGGCGCTCGGCGGCGCGCCGCTGGTCGCGTTCCTTCTGGCGCGGGCCGCGTGGCCCCTGATCTGATCCGAACCCTCCACTCATCCGAAGGGAAACCCGCATGGGATGCGTCGACTCGATCCACTTCAAGCGCACGCTGCGCACCTCTTCGAGTGAGCGGCTGCTCGGCCTGCTCGATGGGCGAGATGCCGTCGCGGTCGACCTTCACTTCCTGCCCGACGGGTGCGCAACCGGCACGGTCACGGTGCTCGAGGGCGCCGGGCTCGCCGCGGAGGATGTACCCGCGCTCCTCGAGCGGATCGACGAGGACTTCCTTCCCGGGATCGATCTCGAGGACGGCGGGGTGACCTTCACGGTCGTCCTCGCGCGATCGGCCGAGAGTTTCGAGAGCGCGGCCCGCACCTGAGGCGGACCACGCGGGTCGGGTCATCGTGTGATGCGTGCGGTCACGGTGGACCGATATCGCATGCATGCGCAGGCTCCTTCGGATGGCCACCTTCTTCTTCATCGCGATCGCCGTCGGTTGATCGCCCCTGCGCGCGTCATGCAACCGCACCGCGATTTGCGGACGCAAACAACTCTGAAGTCGCGCTGAATCACGGATTTCCGTTCCGACTTTCGCGACACGGGGTGTAGACTCGCCTCGCACTTTTCCGGAGTCGCCAGATGCAGAGCACGAAGACGAACGCGCTTTCCATGCTTCTCAGCCTCACGGTCGGGGGAATCACGGTTCTCGGCCAAACGGCGCATGCGCAGTCCGCCCGCCCGGGCGTCGGCGCGATCCCGTACTTCGGCCTTCCCGCGGGAACCACCTTCCGCGTGTGGGCGCCGAACGCGACAGCGGTGACGGTTGCGGGAACCTTCAACGGCTGGAACGCCACGAGCCATCCGCTCGCGAACGAGGGCAACGGCTTCTGGTCCGCGGACCACAACTTCATCTACGCCGGCGCGCAGTACCGCTTCGTCATCACCGGTCCCAACGGAACCGTGTGGAAGAATGACGCGCGCGCGCGCCAGGTCACGAACTCCGTCGGCAACTCGGTGATCGTGAACCACGAGGCCTTCAACTGGCAGGCCAACGACTTCCAGCTCGCCGACTGGAACAAGCTCGTCATCTACGAACTGCACATCGGCACCTTCGGCCAGACACCCGACGGCGTGCTGCCCGCGAACTTCGACGAGGCGCGCGCGAAGCTCGACCATCTCGCCGATCTCGGCGTGAACGCGGTGCAGGTCATGCCGATCTGGGAGTTCCCGCAGAGCATCTCGTGGGGCTACAACGGCTCGCATCCGTACGCGATCGAAAGCTCGTACGGCACCCCGACCGACTTCAAGGAGTTCGTCGACGCGGCGCACGCGCGCGGCATCGCCGTGTTCTCCGATCTCGTGTTCAACCACATCGGTCCCAACGATCTCGACCTCTGGCAGTACGACACCTGGAGCCAGAACAACGGCGGCGGCATCTTCTTCTTCCAGGACTCCCCCGCGAACACGCCGTGGGGGAACACGCGTCCCGACTACGGGCGCGGCGAGGTGCGTTCGTACATCCGCGACAATGTCCTCTACTGGCTCGACGAGTACCGCCTCGACGGCCACCGCATGGACGGCACGAAGTACATCCGCAAGGTCGATCAGTTCGGCCCGGATATCCCCGAGGGTTGGTCGCTCCTCCAGTGGATCAACGACTCGGTCGATGCCGCGTATCCCGGCAAGATCTCGATCTGCGAGGATCTCGACAACAACGAGTGGCTGACGAAGCCGACGGGCGCCGGTGGCGCGGGCTTCGACAGCCAGTGGGACGCGCAGTTCTACTGGCCGGTGCGCGGGAACCTCATCACGCCGAACGACGCCGACCGCGACATGTGGGCGATCCGTGGCGCGGTGCTCGCGAACTACAACGCGAGCGCGTTCCAGCGGGTGATCTACACCGAGAGCCATGACGAGGTCGCGAACGGACAGTCGCGCATGCCCGAGGCGATCTGGCCCGGCAACGCCACCAGCTGGTTCTCGAAGAAGCGCTCCACGCTCGGCGCCGCGGTCGTCATGACCTCGCCCGGCATCCCGATGCTCTTCCAGGGTCAGGAGTTCCTCGAGGACGGATGGTTCCAGGATACGGACCCGGTCGACTGGGCGAAGAACAAGTCGTTCGCCGGCATCAAGGCCCTCTACAAGGACCTCATCGCGCTCCGAAAGAACGACGCGGGACTCACGCGCGGTCTGACCGGCCAGAACACCAATGTGTTCCATGTGAACAACGACTGGAAGATGCTCGCGTACCACCGCTGGATGGACGGCGGGGATCGCGACGATGTGATCGTGGTGATGAACTTCAGCGCGACTCCGCGCTACGGCTACCGCATCGGATTCCCGCGCGACGGGCGCTGGAAGGTGCGCTTCAACAGCGACTGGATCGGCTACGACCTCGCGTTCGCGAACACGGGCACCTTCGATCTCGACGCGACCTACACCACGCCGTGGGACGGACTTGCGGCGAGCGGGACCTTCGACATCGGGGCGTACAGCTGCGTGATCTTCTCGCAGGGTGATCCGCCGCCGGCCTCGAATCCTTCGGACCTGAGCAATGATGGCCGCGTCGACGGCGCCGACCTCGCGCTGCTCCTGAACTCGTGGGGCCCCGCGCCCGGGGTGGGCGACATCAACGGCGATGGTTCGGTCAACGGCGTCGATCTCGCCATCCTGCTCGGACAGTGGGGCTGGACGGCGCAGTGAAGGCAGGGGCCCGTAACTGCGGTAGTGCGCTCGCGTAAGCCGTAGAACCCGATTATTCGCTTCGATTTCACCGTAATCGGGGTTAGATTTCACCAGACTTTGGGATCGTTCTTCGGAGAGGAAGTGGTTTGACCACTCCACCCATCGTCTAGACATCAACCAGATTGAGGAGTCCAGAAAGATGCGTTCTTCCATGATGTTCGTCGCGGCCCTCGGCGTGGCCGCCGCTGCCCAGGCCCAGATCACCCTCGATGGCATCGCGGATGCCGCGTACGGCGCGCCGCTCGCGGTGCAGAACACGCAGACCCAGTTCGGCGACTCGAACCTCGGTCTGATCGACTTCTCGAACGGCTCCGAGATCGACGCGCTCTACGCGCGCGTCGAGGGCGGCATCCTCTTCTTGATGGTCGCCGGCAACCTCGAGTCGAACTTCAACAAGCTCGATGTCTTCGTCGACGGCGTCGACGGTGGCCAGAACCAGATCCGCGGCGACAATCCCGATGTCGACTTCAATGGCATCAACCGCATGGGTGACGACCTCGCCACCCCGAAGGTCGTCGAGGGCCTGACCTTCGATCTCGCGTTCTCGCCCGACCTCTGGGTGAGCCTCACCTGCGGTGGCGATCCGTTCGCCGTCTACATGAACCAGGCCGAGCTCCTGACGCTCGGGGGCGGCACGGGCGGCTACCTCGGCACCGGCGGCGCCGGCGCGACGGGCGCAACGGTCTTCAAGAGCGGATTCGGCTTCGGTATCGACAACTCGAACATCGCCGGCGTCATCGGCGGCACCGACATCGACACGAAGAGCGGCGCCTCGGTGCTCACCGGCGTCGAGATCCAGATTCCGCTCTCGGCGATTCCGGGCTATGTCTCCGGCGATGTGAAGGTCATGGCCTTCATCAACGGCAGTGGCCACGACTTCTGCTCGAACCAGTTCATCCCGGGCCTCGGCGGCGGTCCGAACCTCGGCGATCCCCGCTTCGTCAATCTCGACCTCATCCCCGGTGACCAGTTCGTGACCGTGGGTGGTGGCGGCGGTGGCGGTGGATGCCCGGCCGACCTCGACTTCGACGGGGTCGTCGGCGCGTCTGACCTCGCGGCGCTCCTGAACGCCTGGGGCGGATCGGGCGGCGCGGCCGACCTCGACCTGGACGGCATCGTCGGTGCGTCCGACCTCGCGGCGCTCCTGAACGCCTGGGGCAACTGCCAGTGAGCCGCAACTGACCCGACTTCGGGCGAAGCGATCGAAATCACGCGCGGCCGCATCCAAGGGGTGCGGCCGCGTTGTCTTTTTCTGTATTTTCACAGTGCGGAACGCCGATCCCCCGAACTACGGGCAACGGCCTCTGTACCAAGCCGTTCGCCGGCCCTTCCCGGCTTCCTCAACCATGCCCGCGCCGCGGGCACCCCTCGGAGTTCAATCGCGATGGCCTCTCTCTTCCGTTCTGGAGCAGCGCTCCTTTCCACCATCGTGGCCTCGGTCGCGATGGCCTCCCCGCAGCAGCCGCCCTTGCCGCCCTTCGCCGATGTGTCGAAGGAGTTCGAGCGCGTCGTGAGCACGCCCGACGGAGCCTCGCTCTTCGGTCTCTACGTGAACCGCAAGGACGAGCAGATGCTCTGCGAGTTCCCGCGCGGCTGGGAGAAGATGAAGTTCCTCATCGCGGCGACGCCCGCCGGCGGCGTGATCTTCAGCGGACTGCAGGGGCCCGAGCGCTACGCGTTCTGGCGCCAGTACGGAAACCGTCTCGCGCTCATCCAGCCTCAGCTCGATGTGCGTTCGACCGGCGAGCAGACCTCGAAGGATTCGGTGCGCCGCATCTTCACGGACAATGTCGTGCTCGAGGTGCCGATCGTCTCGACGGGCCCGAGCGGCCAGCCGGTGATCGACCTCGATGCGATGCTCGTCGGCCAGTCGAACCAGCTCGCGGGCATCGCGCTCAACGCGCGCCTCGCGAAGATCGCGAAGGCAAAGAGCTTCCCGCAGAACCTCGAGATCGCCATCGAGGCGCCCGATCCGTCGGGCAACTTCAAGATGGTGCACTACTCGATCTCGATGCTGCCCGACGGCACCGGCTACAAGCCGCGCGTCGCGGACGACCGCGTCGGCTACTTCCTCACGGGCTACAAGGATCTCGGCCTCTACGGAACCGAGACCAACGCGACGCGCTACATCCACCGCTGGGACCTGCAGAAGCGTGATCCCAAGCTCTCGCTGTCGCCGCCGAAGGAGCCGATCATCTACTACGTGGAGCACACGGTTCCCGTGCGCTACCGCCGCTATGTGCGCGAGGGCATCCTCCAGTGGAACGAGGCGTTCCGGAAGATCGGCATCGACAACGCGATCGAGGTCTACCAGCAGGACGAGGTGACCGGCGCGCACATGGAGAAGGATCCCGAGGATGTGCGCTACAACTTCGTGCGCTGGCTGAACAACGATGTCGCCACGGCGATCGGACCGAGCCGCGCGCATCCGCTCACGGGCCAGATCCTCGATGCGGACATCGTGCTCACCGACGGCTGGATCCGCGCGTTCTACTCGTGGTACGACGACCGTCCGATCGAGATGGCGACGAGCCTGACGCCCGAGGCGCTCGTGTGGCTCGAGCAGCATCCGCAGTGGGACCCGCGCATCCAGCTCCTTCCGCGCGCCGAGCGGCAGATCGAGCTCGCGCAGCGCGCCGAGCGCGCCGCGGCGGGTGACCCCGATCCCGCGGACAGCCGCAAGGACACCGCGGTCGCCGCGAGCGAGGAACTGCGCGGCCTCATGAAGTGGTACGAGGAGGCTGGCATCCACGACCACGCCAACTGCGGGTCGATGTGCTTCGCCGCCCAGGGCATGGCGAGCGACATGGCCATCGCGAACATGTACTTCGATGTGTTCATGGCGCAGCAGTCGGGTGAGGAGCCGAAGGGCGAGACGCTCGACGGCGTGCCCGAGTCGTTCGCGGGTCCGCAGCTCGCGCACCTCGTCGCGCACGAGGTCGGCCACACGCTCGGCCTTCGCCACAACTTCAAGGCCTCGGCGCTCTACACGCTCGACGAGATCAACTCGCCGGAGCTCAAGGGCAAGCCGAACGCCGCGTCGGTGATGGACTACATCGGCACCAACTTCAATGTCGACAAGGACCGCGTCCAGGGCGACTACTGCATGGTCGGCATCGGCCCCTACGACATGTGGGCGATCGAGTACGGCTACACCTTCGACGATCCGAACAAGGTGCTCGCCCGCGTGGGCGAGCCCGGCCACGCGTACCTCACCGACGAGGACACCGGCGGGCCCGATCCGCTGGCGCGTCGCTACGACTTCTCGAAGGATCCGCTCGACTTCGCCATGGCGGAGATGGACCTCGTGCGCCAGCTCCGCGGCGCGCTGCTCGAGAAGTACGTGAAGCAGGGCGACAGCTGGGAGCGTGCCCGCAAGGGATACCTCAAGACCCTCAGCAAGCAGCGTCGTGCGATCGACATGATGGCGCCGTGGGTTGGCGGCACGCATGTGAACCGCGTCAAGAAGGGCGACGCGAACACGGGTGATCCGCTCGTGCCCGTCGCGGTCGAGCAGCAGCGTGCCGCGCTCAAGTTCATCATCGAGACCGCGTTCCGCGACGAGGCGTACGGCCTCACGCCCGAACTCGTCAACAAGATGACGGTCGAGAAGTGGATGGACAATCCGCGTGGATTCATGACCGAGAGCACCTGGCCGATCAACGACCAGATCGCGGGAACGCAGTCGATG
The DNA here is from genome assembly GCA_041163725.1 of Planctomycetota bacterium. GTDB lineage: Bacteria > Planctomycetota > Phycisphaerae > Phycisphaerales > SM1A02 > QWPT01. The sequence continues at coordinate 1,862 of JBEAQW010000021.1, read as the reverse complement.
GCGCTGACGATGCTGCTCAATCCGAGCACGCTCGGACGCGTCTACGACAACGAGCAGCGCGTGGCGTCGGGTGACGACGCGCTCACGCTGCCGGAGCTCATGAAGGCGCTGAGCGACGAGATCTACCGCGAGGTGTCGCCGTCGGCGCTCGGGTCGAACGACCCGCGTCGCCCGGTGGTGTCGACCTTCCGTCGCAACCTGCAGGCCGACTACGCCGACCGCCTGATCGCGGTGGCGACGGGCAAGGCGGGTCTGCCGCGCGTGGCGCGTCAGCTCTCGCAGCAGGAGCTGCGGAACCTGAAGCTGCGGCTTGACTCGACGCTGTCGAAGGCGTCGGAGAGCAACATCGATCCGTACACGCGTGCGCACCTGGCCGATCTCCAGGCGCGCACCGATGCGGCGCTCGATGCGGTGATCACGATGCAGTGATCGGTCCGAGTATCCGGACGCTTCCAGGCGGCCCCGCTCGCGCGGGGCCGCCTTCTTTTTCGTGCACGGCACGTGCCGTGCGGTGCCACGCACTGCCTGGCACGTGCCGTGCCCCGGGCCCCGGGTTCGCGAGTCGGGTGGCGGGGGCGACTTGCGGCGGTCGCCCTCGGTGCCAGGCACGTGCCGTTCAGTGCCGTGCAGTGCCAGGCACGTGCCGTGCACCGCGAGGGGTGCGGTATCCTCGGAGGCATGTCCCCCCGTGCGCCTCTTCTCATCCTTGGCCTCGCCCTGCTGGCGGCGGCGGGGGGCGTGCTGGGGAAGGACTATGCATCGATTCGTGCCGCTTCGCTCGCGCCAGTCGACTTCGCCGACGATGTCCTTCCCATCCTGGCCTCGCACTGCTTCCGTTGCCATGGCGGCGTGCGCGAGATGGCCGGGCTGAACCTCTCCTCTCCCGAAGGCGTGACCGCCATCCTCCGCAGCGGACACGCCGCGGTCGTGCCCGGTTCCACGCGGCGCAGCGAGATGGCCGTGCGCATCTCGTCGGACGACCCCGACCTGCGCATGCCGCCCGACGGCACGCCGCTTTCGCCGCGCGACATCCGCACCATCCGTGCGTGGATCGCGCAGGGTGCAGCGTGGGGAACCCACTGGTCCTTCACCCCGCGCACCGATCCGACGCCGCCGGCGGCAGGTGCGGGCTGGGCGCGCAATGCAGTCGATCGCTTCGTGGCGCAGCGTCACGCGGCGACAGGGCTCGCGCCTGCGCCCGAGGCAGACCGCGCCTCGCTCCTACGCCGGGTCGCACTCGATCTCACGGGCATCCCGGCCGACGAGCGCGTGCGCGCCGCCTTCATCGCCGATGCATCCGACGACGCCTACGAGCGCCTCGTCGACGCGCTGCTCGCGAGTCCCGCCTACGGAGAGCGCTTTGCGCGCGTCTGGCTCGACCTCGGCCGCTACGCCGACACCCAGGGCTACGAGAAGGACAACCACCGCGACATCTGGGCGTGGCGCGACTGGCTGATCGCCGCGCTCAACGCCGACATGCCGTACGACGAGTTCGCCGTGCGGCTGCTTGCGGGCGACATGCTGCCCGGCGCGACCGACGACGATCGCCTCGCGACCGCGTTCCACCGCAACACGCTGACGAACACCGAGGGCGGCACCGACAACGAGGAGTTCCGCATGGCCGCCGTGTTCGACCGCGTGTCGACCACCTGGCAGTCGTTCATGGGCGTGACCTTCCAGTGCGTGCAGTGTCATGGCCATCCGTACGAGCCGATCACGCAGCGCGAGTACTACGAGTTCCTCGCCTATCTGAACCAGACGGCCGACGCCGACATCGACGACGACTCGCCGCGGCTTGCCGTCGAGCGTGCTGGTGTGAAGACGAGCGCGCCCGTGCTCGTCGAGCTCGCCGCGGAGAAGCG
>JBEAQW010000020.1:0-9231 GCA_041163725.1 Planctomycetota bacterium | reverse complement strand
CTACAAGTCGTTCCCTCGAGATTTGCGAACTTCCTAAAAACCTGCGGGGCGGTTCAGAGGGCGGTCTGTGCGCAAGCATCTGTAATGGCGATGCTTACAATCCGATTGCGCTGCGCGCTCGATGCCCGCGCGGCTGGCTGCTGCATGGTTTCCGACGCCTTCGCCGATAGCCTCACCCCATCACTTCCGCCACGCATCGCGCCTTGACTTGCGCCGACCAGACTGCCTCCGTGCGCACCCTGAGCCGCTTGCCGCTTCGCCTGCCACTCCTCGCCGTGATGCTCTACTCCGGCTGCGGGGTGAAGCAGCGTCAGGCGCCAGTCGCCCGCGCACCCGAGGCCGCGGCGGTGCAACCGGTAGGAACCGACGCCGCCGAGGTCGGAGGCATGCGCGCCGTCGGGACGCCCGCGCCGGTCGCCGACGCGGCGCTCTCGGCCGAGTTCAACAACCTGTTTGCCGATGGCGACATCTACTTCGCGGGCTGGCCGACCGAGCAGGGCATGCGCATGCTCGCCGCGCGCGGCGTCCGCACGGTGATCGCGCTCAAGACCGCCGACCAGATCCAGGAGGCGAGGGGATACGACCCGCGCGCGCTTGCCAAGGCGCTCGGCATCAACCTCGTCATCATTCCGGTCCGACCGGACAGCTTCCGTCCGGCCGATGTCGACGCATTCGCCGCCGCGCTCGATGGCTCGTCGGGCCCCGTGCTCGTCCACTGCGGATCCTCGAACACCGTGGGAGGCGTCTGGGCCGCCTATCTCGCGGGCAAGCGCGGGCTGGAGGTCGACAAGGCGCTCGAGGTCGGTCGCGCGGCGGGACTCAAGGATGGGCCCATGGGCGACGCCGCCGAGCGCGTTGCCGGCGAGGTGCATGCGACGCGCGAATGATCGCGCGTGCGATCAGTACAGCGTGAGCAGCGCGGGCAGCGCGCCGGATGCATGCGCTGCCTCGACGGCCTGTGCGCCGAGGAATGCCAGCGGAATCAGCCCCGCCTCGACAAGCGAGCGCATGAACACGGGGACGCTCAGCGTCACGATCGTGGCCGGCACATAGAGCCTCGGCTTCGGCAGGAACCTCGGCACGCGCGAGAAGTACTCGGCGTAGGTAGGCCCGAACAGTTCGGCGAGCTTGCGTTCCTCGAGCAGGATCGTCCGCCAGTGGGTGAGGAAGAACACGCCGCCGAACACCGCCGCGAGCGTGATCGACTCGAACGAGAATCCGGCGCCGATGAACGCGAGCATGCTGAAGAAGTAGAGCGGGTTTCGCATCACCGAGAACGGTCCCTCCATGACGAGGTCCTTGTTCTTGCGGCCGGCGATATGCACCGCGCACCAGATGCGACCAAGCGCGCCCACGAGAAGGAGCGCGTATCCCACCGTCGCGAGCACTGCATCGGTCATGCCGTGCTCGGGCCATGCGTGCTTGGAGAACAGGGCGAGGCCGACGACTCCGACAACAGCGACACGGGAGGCAACCAGGCGCAGATTCATGGTGGGGAGAGTATCGCCAATCCGCAGCGCCGCGCATCAGTTCCCCGTGGGAGCGCCCGAAGATCGGGGCCGCTTCCCTCCGAAGGCGCCCGCGCCGGTCACTCGGCGGAGTCCGCGCCCGCCGCGGTGGGCGCGAGGGAGACATCGATCCTCGCGGGGAAGACCGCCTTCGGATCGCCGCGCAGTGCAAGCGTCGACGCGAGGTTTCCGATCGTGCGGGCCGCCGTGCCCTCGAAGAGCACCTTGCCGTTCGCCTCGACGCGCACGGGCTTCGCGAGATCGACGAGGATGTCGTCGAGCCAGATCGACAGCGCGTCGACTCCCGTCGCGTCCTCGATGCGGATCGTCTGCCCGTCGCGTACCGCGACCACCCGCTGGCCGCCCTTCGGCGCCGCGTTCCCGAGCCAGTAGAAGCGCGTGCTCGTCACATCGTCCTGCAGCCAGATGATGCGCTGCGGATGGAGGTTGCGGGTGAACCTCGCCATCCAGGGCACCGCCACGGCGTCCTTTCGATCCATCCAGTGGCCGTTGTCCTCGTGGATCGTGACCTCGTGCGGGTAGCCCCCCGCATATCCCGCGGCCTGCTCCGCGGCCTCGAGTTCGCCGAGCTTCACCTTCCACTCGCGCGCGATCTCGTTGCGGCGGTACGCCGAGTCCTTGCCGCCCATGTAGAGCGCGAAGGGCAGGTTGCGCAGGCCATCGGGCTTCGTCTCATTGGGATGCCCCGCCATCATCGCCGCGGCGGCGAGGCAGTCGGCCATGCGGGGCGCGAGCTGGTAGACACCGTCGCCGCCGGCGCTGTAGCCCATGAGGTACACGCGGTCGGGATCCACGCCCTCGAAGGCGATCATGCAGGCGATCAATCGCTGGAAGAGTGGATCGATGTGGCCCTGGTGCCAGAGGTTCCAGGTGTCGGTCGGCGCGCGCGGCGCCACATAGACGCCTTCCTCGGGCTTGTAGAGCTTCTTCTGGTTCTCCCACTGCTGGTCGTTGACCTGTGGCGGGGCGCCGCCGCCGCCATGCATCGAGATGTACAGGCTCCGCCCCGACTTCGGCTTGTCGCCGTAGACCGTGTACCAGAACGGCATCTTCACGCCGTCGAGTTCGAGCACCCGCGCATCGAACTGCGCCTTCGCCGTGTCCCGGAGCTCCATCTCGTAGGCCCGCGACAGGAGCTTCGCAGCCTGCGTCGACTGCTTGCGGTCGAGCGGCGTCGCGGCGAACGGCTGCGACGCCGCGTCGGCGACCTTGCCATTCCGCAGGAAGGAGCGGAGCGCGGTGAGCGCCTCCCGTCCCGCCTTCGTCGCCGATGCGCCTTCGGTCGGCGCGCCGTCCTCATCCTCCTCGTCGGCGTCGTTCGGGAGCGCGGCGAGCTCGCCTTCGGGGCCGCGTTCGTCGTAGCCCACGCGCGCGACCCGGTTCGCGAGAAGTTCGGCGGGGAAGAACTCGATCTCGCCGTCATCGGAGAGATCGAGCGACGCGCCGCGTCCCGACACCGCTCCAGGCGAAGCCGCGGGCTGCGCGGGAGCGAGCAGCGTGAAACGCGCCTCGCCGTCCTTCGATCCGTTCGCGATCGCAAGCACCGTCGCGTCGCGGCCCTCGACGCGGAAGCGCAACTCGCCGACCGGCACGATCAGCTCGAGGTGGTCGTTCGTATCGAAGCGTTCGTCCTTCGTGTGGCCGCTTGCGAGCACACGCCCCGATGCGTCGAGCACCTCGACCTCGGACGCCGCGCGTGGGCCATCCGCACCGGCGCGCACCAGCACGCGAATGAGCCGCTTGCCCGCGGGTACCTCGGCGGGCTTCGCGGTGTAGCGGTCGGTCACATCGACGGCGCGCGCGCGCGGACGCGACGCATCGAACACCATCGGGAACTCGACGCCCGACTCGCGCCAAGTCACCGCGTAGATCGCATGCTCGGGCTTCTCGCGGTTCTGTCCGGCCGCGCGGCCGCTGAACCAGCCCTCGTCGAGCCGATCGCCGGCGGGTTCGGCGGCGCCCGTATAGCGCCATCCACGGCCATCCCAGACCTCGACCCACGAGTGGTTGCCGGAGCCGTCGGTCCACATCGGAACGCCGACGAATCGCGCGGGAACGCCCACGCTGCGGCATGCATCGATCAGCAGGATCGACAGGCCCGTGCACGACGCCAGTCCCGACTCCATCGACTCGCTCGGCGCCTGGTCCGCACGCCTGCGCTTCGTCGAGTACTTGACCTTGAACTCGGGGAAGATGCGCTGGTTCAGGATCACCGCGGCCTCGGCCGGCGTCTTCGCATCCTTCACCATCGGAAGGCAGCGTTCGCGGAGCGCGGGAAGCCAGAGTTCGCGCGTCTCGCTCACGCTTGCGTACGGAAGGATGCCGTCGCGGAACACCTCACGGTCGATCGCGTTCGCCCACGGTGCGCTCCGCAGCGCCTCGAGCGCGCCCGAGACATGCGCCGTGAGGAATGCGGCGTCGAGCGTGCGCAGGTCCTGCTCCGGCATGTGGGCGACGAGCCACTCCATCTCGATCCGTACATCGCGCGGTGCGGCGTCGAGCGCCTTCTCGATCTCCGCGCGGTTCGGTCCCGCGAGTTCGAGTGCCTTCGAGAGGCCCGACGGGTCGGCCCACGCGGCGGAAGGGAGCGCGAGCGTGCAGAGGAGGAAGACGAGTCGGACGGTTGCTGCGAACGGCATGCGGCGAGTGTACCTGCCCACGAAGGCGGCCGAACACAACTCGCGGCGGACGACATGGCTTTCGCCGAGTCCGTAGAGTGCGCGCATGACCCGAGAAAACCAATGGTTCCGCGCCGCGTGCGCGGCCATGCGGCGGTCGTGGCCCGCATGCACCGCTGCGCTGCTTCTCTCCGCCTGCGGGACCGGGCGCGCTGCTGGCGGCGCGTCCGCGAACACCCGTCCGGCGCAGCCCGACATCGTGGTGATCCTGACCGACGACGCCGGCTACGCGGACTTCGGCTTCACGGGCGCCACCGACGGCATGACCCCGGCGATCGACGCACTGGCCGCGTCGGGCGTCGTCTGCACGCAGGCGTACACGACCGCGAGCGTCTGCAGCCCGTCGCGCGCGGGCATGCTCAGCGGCCGGTACCAGCAGCGCGTGGGACACGAGTTCAACGCGAACCAGCTGCGCGACGACGGGACGGGCTGGGGATTTCCCGCCGGCGAGTCGCTGCTGCCCGAACTCCTCGCGCCGGCGGGCTACCGCACGGTGTACCTCGGCAAGTGGCATCTTGGCGCGATGCCCGAGCACCACCCGAACGCCAACGGCGTCGACGAGTTCACCGGGCTGATCGATGGATCGCGGTCCTACCGCGCGATGCCGAACGCAGGTGCGCTCAAGCGGCTGCAGCGGAACGGCGTCGCGATCGATGAGTCGCCCGAGGCGATGTCCGGTCTCTACCTCACCGACTTCCTCAGCGACGAAGCGGTGCGTGCGCTCGAGTCGCCGCGCACGCAGCCGCTCCTGCTCTTCGTGAGCTACACCGCGCCGCACACGCCGATGCATGCGCGCGATCCGGCGCTCGCCGTGCGCGAGGGCGATGGGCCGGCGCACGAGCGTCGTCGCGCGGTCGAACGCGAGATGATCCGCGCCGTCGACGAGGGCGTCGCGCGCATCCTCGGAGCCATCAAGCCCGGCACGCTCGTGTTCCTGACCAACGACAACGGCGGTGCCACGAACAACGGCTCGGACAATGGCGCCCTTCGCGGCATGAAGGGTTCGAAGTGGGAGGGCGGCATCCGCGTGCCGTTCATCGCGCGCTGGGACGGCGTGCTCGAGCCTGGCACGACCTACGCGAAGCCCATCAGCCTCATGGACATCACCGCGACCGCCTGCGCCGCCGCAGGAGCACCCGCTGCACCGAAGGAGCTCGACGGCGTCGATCTCCTGCCCTTCCTCACGGGTGCGCGCGGCGACGCCACGCCGCACGAGTGGCTCTTCTGGCGTCGCGGCGTCGTGAGCGCGGCGCGCCACGGCGACTGGAAGTTCATCCGCAGCGCGGGCAATCCCGACATCCTCGTCGACCTCGCCTCGGACCCCGGCGAGACCGTGAACCGTGCGGGCGACGAGCCCGACCGCGCCGCCGCGATGGCCGCGGCGCTCGATCTGTGGGAGCGCGACATGGTTCCGCCCGGCAACGCCGAGGCCGAGGTCTACCGCCGGAACCAGATCTCCAAGCACCGCATGGAGACCGTCGGCCGCGACGCGGAGCGTGCGCTTCCGTGAACCTCCGCGTTCAGCCCGGCTTCAGGTCGCGGAACATGAAGAACGCCGCGCCGACGAGGCACACGCCCGCGTAGACGAAGTTCATGGTGAGCCGTTCGCCCATGTAGAGCACGGCGAACGCGCCGAACACCGCCATCGTGATGACCTCCTGCATCACCTTCAGCTGCGCGAGCGAGAGCCCCGCCTGCTGGAAGCCGATCCGGTTGGCGGGAACCTGCAGGCAGTACTCGAAGAACGCGATGAGCCAGCTCGCGAGGACGGCGAACCACAGCGGCTTCGACTTGAAGTCCCTGAGGTGGCCGTACCACGCGTAGGTCATGAACACATTCGACGCGACGAGGAGCAGGGGAGCGACGACAAGCGCGAGGCGCGGGGTCATGTCGCGCAGCGTACGCGGCGCGGCGTCACTCGCGGGCCGGGGGCGCGCCGGCGGGCATGCGGAGCGCGACCAGGATCCCGAGGGCCGCAACGGCCGCACCCCCGAAGATCGCGATGGCGATCGAGGCGGCGAGGCTCGCGCCCTGCGCGGTCGCGATCCCGCTGAGGGCCGCGGCGAACGCGACGCCGACCGCGCCGCCGAGCTGTCGCGCGGTCTGCACGAGTCCCGAGATCTGTCCGCGCTCCTCGTCGCCCACGCGCGAGAGCGTGTCCGTGTTCGCGGGCGACATGATGAACGAGACGCCGATGCCGAGAAGCACCATGCCGCAGGCGATGACGGCATAGGACTCGACGAGCGATCCGTAGCCCCACGCGGCGAGTCCACCCGTCGCGGCGACGGTGCCGAAGCGCGCGGCCGGTCGCACGCCGCGGCGGTCGTAGAGCTTGCCGGCGGAACGCGCGAGGAAGATCACCGGCACCAGCATCGGCATCAGCGACATCCCCGCCTTGCGGGGCTCGTAGAGCAGGACATCCTTCGCGTAGATCGAGCCCTGCACGATGAGCGAGGCCATCGCGAACTGCATGATCCCGATGAGGAGGACATTCGCCCGGATGCGCGGGTCGGCGAAGCGCGACAGGTGCACGAGCGGCCGCTCCGCGCGCCACTGGCGGACCGCGAAGAGCACCGTGAGCGCGAGACCGCCCGCGAGCATGGCGAGGTACGCCGGCCGCAGCAGCAGAAGCCGGCCTTCGTCGTCGGTTGCCGATCCCTCCTGCAACGCGTAGATGGCAAGCGGCAGTCCCGATGCCACGAGCAGCGCGGAGAGGATGTCGAACGAGCGGTCGCGCGAGGGACGGTTGGCCGGCCTCGCGGCGAACGCGAGCGCGAGCGCAGCGACCGCGATCGGCAGGTTCACGAAGAACACCCATCGCCAGCCCAGCGCTTCGGTGAGGAGTCCGCCGATGATCGGCCCGAGCGCGAAGAACGACATCGGTATGCCGATGTAGATCCCCATCGCCTTGCCTCGTTCGCCCGGCGCGAAGTGCTCGATCACGAGCGACGCCGACGCGGGCTGCATCAGGCACGCGGCGACGCCCTGCAGCACACGGCCCGCGAAGAGGACCTCGGGGCCCGGCGCCGCGCCGCAGAGCGCGCTCGCCGCGGCGAAGAGCACGACGCCGGCGAAGAATGCATGGCGCTTCCCCACGAGGTCGCCGACGCGCCCGCCGATGGCCATGAGCGCCGCGAGCGCGATGAGATAGCTCGAGGCGATCCAGCTCACGCCGCCCGCGGCGAGTCCGAACTCGGCGCCGATGCTCGGTCCGGCGATCGCCGTCACCGTGATGTCGACGAAGATCATCGACAGGCTGCCCGTGAGCGCGAGCAGGAGCAGCCAGCGGCGTGGAGGATTCGGCGCGGGTTGGGTCACGGCGGATCGGAGCGGGGCTGCCTCGCGGAGCGGACGCACCGTGCGCCGCTCCGGGTGGGCAGACTACCCGAGTTGCGCCGATAGACTCCGCGCAACATGTTCGGCCTCGACATCATTCCGAGCTGGAACATCGCCCGCGCGCTGCGCGAGGCGCCGATCCGATCGCTGGCCGAGGAGGTCGACGAGTACGAACGGTCGGACCCGACGCGCACGCGTCTCCTCGCCTGGACCGTTGCCGCCTGGTGCGCGGGTATCTCGCTCTTCCGCCCGCTCGAGGCGATCGCGTTCGGCATCGCGCTCTTCATCGTCATCTACCGCCTGCCGGCGTCGCTCCGGTTCGTGCTCGCGATCGTCCGCACGCCGGTCGCCCTCGCGCTCATCGCGTCGCTCGTCGTCACGGCGATCGCGACGGCGATGTGGCCGGTGCCCTACGCGCCGCTCGACCTGCTCCCCAAGCGCCTCTTCCTGGTTCCGCTGATCGTCATTCCCGTTCTTCCGCGCTGGCGTCTGCTCCTCGCGGGCCTCGTCGTGGGCGGGGTGGCGCAGATGGCCTACGGCGCGATCGCCTGGATCCTCGATCGTGCGGGCGTCGCGCCGCTCCCGTTCGAGACCGCGGACGGCGCTCCGGCCACGCTTGTCGTGTGCGTGGTGATGGGGCTCGTCTACGCCTTCTCGGCGGGGGGGTGGCTGCGCATCGGTGGCTGCGCGCTTGCAGCCGTCGCGCTCTGGTTCCAGACCCTCACCTCCATGCGGGCGGCGGTGGCCGCGAGCGGCGCTGCGCTGGTCGCCTACCTCGCGATGCGGCCGGGAAGGACGCGCATCGCGCTCGGGGTCATGCTCGTCGCGGTCGCGCTGTTGGCGTCGACGATCCTCGGCGGCGAACGGGACGGTGACGCCGCGTCGTCGGGTGTTCGTCTCGACTACGCGTCGCTCAACGACTTCTCCTCGAACCGACTTGAACTCTGGCGACTCACACTCGAATCGTGCGGCGATCGGATCTGGCTCGGACACGGACGCAAGGCGTGGCGGGCGGAGATCGATGCGGCGCGACCTGCGGACGAAGCGACGCTCCCCGAAGGCGCGGAACTGATCTGGAGCGATCGTCGCGTGGGCTACGCGCACAACACGCCGATCGACCTTCTCTACGAGAGCGGACTTGTCGGTATCGCGTGCATCGCGGTCGCGCTCGCGATCGTGCTGCGTGCGGCGTGGGACTGCCGGCGGATCGGGCCGCTCGGCTTCGCGCTCGCCGCGATCCTCGTGGGGATGCTCGCGGTGAGTCAGTTCGATTTCGTCGTGCGGCGGTCGATCCTCGGCATGCTCGTCCTGCTCTCGGGCTGCCTCGTGTTCGCGCCCCGGCTCGCCGAGCGCACGCCGGGCACGCGGGCCACGGAGGAACGCGACGCCCGCTTGTTCCGCACGCTCGGCTGAGCGATGCCGCGCGCGTGGCGCGGTGGCCGCTCGCCAGCTCGGAATGAAGAAACGCGCACCCCGACCGCGTTCCCACGATCGGGTTGCCCGACTGACCGTCCTGCCGGCTCCGGCCGGAGCGATGTGACGGAGCGTCGAGCGCGTCGTCGAGCGCGTCATCGGCCGCGGGTCCTACAGGCGTTCGTCATCGAGATCGCGCCGCCCGGGATGGGATCCTCAGCCCCCTGAGGATCCCGCCCATGTCCCCACATGGCCCGGGCACGGTTCCTTCGGAA
>JBEAQW010000019.1:0-15119 GCA_041163725.1 Planctomycetota bacterium | reverse complement strand
TCTTGAGGACCCACACCTGCTTTCCCTCGCGCACCTCGATCTCCTCGGCGCTCGAGGTCGTCCGGATGTTCTTGTAGGTCGTGCCGCGCTTGATGGTCGTCTTCGCGCCCTTCACATCGAGATCCTTGATGACCACGACCGAATCGCCGTCCTTCAGGACATTGCCATTCGAGTCCTTCACGACCACCGTCCACTCGTCTTCGTCGAAGCTCATGGGTGGACTATCGCGACTTCCGGCGGGCGGCACAAGCGCGGATCAATGCACGGGATGGCCCCGAGGGTCCGCCCTCAAGGTCGGTCCTCGAGGTCGGTCCTCGGGGTCGGTCCTCGGGGTCCGTTCTCGGGGTTCGTCCTCGAGGTTCGGCCGCAGGTCGATCGCGGGCTCGGCGGTCGGCGCAGGCATCCGATCACTCAGCGGCGGAACTCACGCCCGCAGGATCTCGGTGTTCACCTTGCCCTTCACATCGGTCAGGCGGAAGTTGCGCCCGGCGTGACGGTAGGTGAGCCGCTCGTGATCGAGGCCTGCGAGGTGGAGCACCGTCGCGTGCCAGTCGTGGATGTCCATGACGCCCTCGACCGCGGTGTCGCCGATCTCGTTCGTACCGCCGTAGCTGAGACCGCCCTGCACGCCGCCGCCGGCCATCCACATGGTGAAGCCCTTGGCATTGTGGTCGCGGCCGTCTCCGTTCTGCGCGTACGGCGTGCGGCCGAACTCGCCGCCCCAGAGGACGAGCGTGTCGTCGAGCATGCCGCGGCGCTTGAGATCGGTGAGGAGCGCCGCGATCGGCTTGTCGATCTCGCTGCACTGCTTCTGCATCTCGTCGCGGAGATTGCGGTGGGTGTCCCATCCGCCGTGGCTGACCTCGATGAAGCGCACGCCCTTCTCGGCGAAGCGGCGCGCGAGCAGGCACTGCCGCGCGAAGTTGTCGGTGGGCTGCTCGCCCACGCCGTACATCTCGAGCGTCTCCTTCTTCTCGTCCTCGAAGGTGACGAGGTCGGGCACCTCGGCCTGCATACGGAAGGCGAGCTCGTAGCTCTCGATGACGCCCTCGAGCTGTGCGTCCTGCTTCTCGCGCTTCAGCCGCTCGCGGTTGAGGCGCTGCACGAGATCGAGCTGCTCGCGCTGCATGTTCACGCCGAGGCGATCGTTGTCGATGTGCGGGATCGCATCGCCCGAGCCGGCGTTGCCGCGCCCGTTTCCGAGGCGGACGGGCGTCGCCTGGTACGCCGCGGGCAGGAAGCCGCTGCCGTAGAGCTGCGAGCCGCCGTTGTCGCCGCGGGGATTGATCGCGATGAAGCCGGGGAGGTTCTCGTTCTCGGTGCCGAGGCCGTACAGGGCCCACGACCCCATCGACGGGCGCACGAACTGGAACGATCCCGTGTGCAGCTGGATCGACGCCTGCGCGTGCGCCGGGATCTCCGCCTTCATGCCGCGCAGGAGGCACAGCTGGTCGGCCTGCTTCTGCAGGTTCGGAAAGAGGTCGCTGATCCAGAGTCCGCTCTTGCCGCTCTGCCGGAACTTCCACGGGCTACCGAGCAGCTTCGAGTTGCCGCGGTAGACCGTTCCGTCGTTGAGCGAGAGCTCCGGCTTGTAGTCGAAGGTATCGACATGGCTCGGCGCGCCCGCCATGCAGAGGAAGATGATGCGCTTGGCGCGCGGCGCGAAGTGGGGGCGCTTCGGTGCAAGCGGGCTCGCCGCGTCGTCGCCGAGCAGCATGGGGAGCGCGTTCGCGCGCGACGCCATCGCGGCGAAGGCGACCGAGCCGAATCCGCACGCGGCGTAGCGGAGCATGTCGCGGCGCGTATAGGAGAGGGGAAGGCGGTTGCAGCAGAGATCGCTCATGGTTCGTATCCCGGGTGAGCCGGCGTGCGCGGGAGGTTCAGTCGACGGTGCGGAACTCGGCGGAGAGGAAGAGTGCCTGGCAAAGCGCCGAGTACGCGAGATCCTCGACGGGGAGTTGCTGCGGTGCGCCGGTCCGAGCGGCGCGCGCCTGCTCGAGCCGTGCCCGCGCGCGCTCGCGGAAGGTGCCGCGGCCACGCTGCGGCTCGGCCTCGCGCGGGTCGCGCACGCCATCCTTCTCGGAAGCCTTGCGGAAGTCGTCGAGGAAGTCGCGGCATGCGCGGATCTCGCTCGCGCTCGCCTTGCGTCCGAAGGCGATCGCGAACGCCTCCTGGATTCGGTCGACCTCGCGCTCTCCGGCGCCGCGGATCCGCTCCGCGAACCGGTCGGCGAGCCGCGCGATCTCGGCGCTGTTCATCAGGAAGAGCGCCTGCGTCGGCACATTCGTCGCATCGCGCTTGCCCGTGACGAACGCGGGCTCGGCGAAGTCGAAGACCTCGAGGGATTCCGGCACGCGGTCGCGCACGATGGGCAGGTAGACGCTGCGGAAGTTGTCGCCCTGGCCCGACGCCATCGTCGCGAGCACCCGGTCGACGAGCGGACCTCGCGTCTCGCCCTCGATGAACGCGACGGGCGAACCGACGCGCGGCTTGTCCGCGAGCACGCCCGCCGCGGCGAGCATGGCATCGCGGATCACCTCGGCCTCGAGGCGCTTCTTCGGCATGCGCCACAGGTAGATGCCATCGGGATCGATCTCGGCGTTCGCCGCGTCGAACTCGCTCGACATCGCGTACGCGCGGGTGAGCATCAGCTCGCGGATGAGCTTCTTCGTGCTCCATCCGTTCGCGATCAGGCGGCTCGCAAGGTGATCGAGGAGCTCCGGGTGGCTTGGGCGGAGTCCGCTCATTCCGAAGTTGTCGGGGGTGGGCACGAGTCCCTGGCCGAAGAGGTGCAGCCACAGGCGGTTCACCCAGACCCGGGCGGTCAGCGGATTGTCGTCGCGTGCGATCCACCCGGCGAGCTCGAGTCGACCGCTTCCCTTCGAGATGCGCGGCTCGTCCCCCGTCGAGAGGATCTGCACGAAGCCGCGGTGCACGACCTCGCCCGGCTTGTCGAGTTCGCCGCGGTCGAGCACGCGTGCATTCAGCGCGCGGTCGCGGTCGGCCGCTCCCATCGCCACGAGGTTCGCGTCGGTCGGATTGCCCTCCGCGTCGAAGCGGTCGGCGATCGCCTGCAGGTTGCGCGACGCACCCTGGGTCGCGCGCGCTCGCACGATCTGCTGCTGCAGGTTCGCGGGGATCTCTCCGCCCGCGCGGCGCGCCTCGCGCACCTGCTCGAGCAGTTGCGCCGAGCGCTCGGCCTCCTGCTCGACGCGCTCCTTCGCGGCGACGAGGACCGACATCTGCTCGGGACGCATCGACGGGCCTGCGGGCACGCCGCTGGCGCCGGGCAGCTCGACCAGCCCCGCGGGATGGTTGTTCCGCTGCGACTCGAAGGTTCCGTAGCGCGTGTCGGTCGACAGGAAGATGCCGGCGAGCGCGTAGTAGTCCTTCTGCGTGATCGGATCGAACTTGTGGTCGTGGCACCGCGCGCAGGCGACGGTGAGTCCGAGCATCGCCTGCGTGGTCGCGTCGAGCTGCTCGTCGGCGAGATCCATCTGGAACTGCGGCTTTCCGCGCGCGTTGTGGCTCTTCGTTCCGATCGCGAGGAACCCCGTCGCGATGATGTTCTCGGCGCGGTCGGCGTCGCTCGAGGCGGGCATGAGGTCGCCCGCGATCTGCTCGGCGAGGAAGCGGTCGTACGGCTTGTCCTCGTTGAACGCATCGATCACATAGTCGCGGTAGCGCCACGCGTGCGGATAGAAGAGGTTCGACTCCTTGCCGCTCGACTCGGCGTAGCGCGCCACATCGAGCCAGTGACGGCCCCAGCGTTCGCCGAACGCAGGGCTCGCGAGCAGCCGGTCGATCGCGCGCGCGAACGCGTCGGGCGAGAGGTCGGTCTCGAAGTTGCGCAGCTCATCCTCGCTCGGAGGCAGACCCGTCAGGTCGAAGCTCGCGCGGCGGAGCAGCGTGCGGCGGTCGGCTTCCTTCGCGGGTGTCAGGCCGTGCTCGGCCATGGCGTCGAAGAGGAACGCGTCGATCGCGTTGCGCGACCAATCGGCGTCGTCGACGCTCGGCGGCTGCGGCTGCGCGACGGGGCGGTAGGCCCAGTGGTTCTCACGCCCCTGCGCGATGTCCTCCTGGCTCCAGCGGTGCTCGGTGCCGGGAGATGCTCCGCCCGCCTTCGCGGTCACGGGCTTCTCCTCGCGCGGATCGGGCGCGCCCATCGCGACCCACCGCTCGAGCGTGCGCACCTCCGCGTCGGAGATGGCGCCGTCGGGCGGCATCTGGTAGTCGGGGTCGTGGTAGCGGACCGCACGGATGAGGAGGCTCGAGTCGACATCGCCCGGAACGACGGCGGGACCGCTCCTGCCGCCGGACCGGAGGGCATCGCGCGTGTCGACGCGCAGGCCGCCCTTCGCGAGGTTCGCCGACTTCGAGTGGCATCCGTAGCAGTGCGAGATGAGCAGCGGCCGGATCTCCGATTCGAAGAACTTGAGTTCCTCGGCGGTCGGCGGACGCTCGTCGAACGATGCGACGACCGCGCCTTCGTCCGCGGCCCGCATCGGTGCGTCGTCGCGCATCATCTGGGCGCCGGCCGTCGATGCGGCGACGAATGCGGCGAGCATGCCGAGCGTTCGCGCGGCGTTGGGGGTCGGGAGAGCGAAGTGCGGGGCGACGGGGTGTTCCATGCTGTCCCTCTTGACCGTCTGCTCGAAAGCCTCTGCTGGTGGCCGCGACCAACGGGCGCACCTCTGGAGTCCGGTCCTCCGGACGGCGATTGAACGGCCGGGCGGTCGGACGATTGCCGCGCGATGCGGGGAAATCTAGCCGACCCCTCGGATCGCCCCATGAGAATGTCGCTTCGGAGCGGAAATCGGACCCTCGGGCTTGCGCGATCGCGTCCGTGGAGGATGCTGCCTTGACGCCCGTTTTCCGTCAAGGAGTCTCCGATGCCCGTTCCGTCCGCTGTTCCGTCCGCCGGTACCCCCGCGCTCGCCTTGCTCGCCTCCCTTTCCCTGTGCGCAGTGGCCGCGGGGCAGGGCGCCGACAACTGCGCCGACGCGCAGGTCGTCAAGGGCTACGGGGCCGTGCCGTTCGACACGACCGCCGCGACCACCGACGGCCTTCCCGACGGACTCTGCAACTTCTTCAACAACCAGCAGATCTTCAACGACGTGTGGTTCCGCTTCGTTGCCTCGGAGACGACGGTGCTCGAGGTATCGACCTGCTCGCAGACGGGCTTGGACAGCAAGATCGCCGTCTACGCCGGAACCGACTGCGCGGGCCCCGTGCTCGCGTGCTCCGACGACAACTGCTCGCTCCAGACGAAGGTCTCGCTCGCCGTGACCGCGGGCGAGAGCTATCTCGTGCGCCTCGGCGGCTACGGGGCGACGAACTTCGGCAGCGGCACGGTCACGATTGGCCCGATGTCCTTCCTCGGCGACTTCACCGATCCCGCAACGGGCGTGCGCTATGTGGCCGTCGCGGGCACCTCGTGGTCGGCGTCCGAGGCGCTCGCGCAGTCCCTCGGCGGCCATCTCGTCTCGATCGGCGATGCCGCGGAGCAGGAGTTCGTCTGGCAGAACTTCGGCAGCCTCGGTGGAACCGACCGCCGCATCTGGATCGGCTTCAGCGACGCCGCCTTCGAAGGCGTGTTCGAGTGGAGCGATGGCACGCCTGCGAAGTACACGAACTGGAACGGCGGCGAGCCGAACAACGCGGGCGGCACCGAGCACTACGCCGAGATGCTCGGCTCGTCCGGACTCTGGAACGACCTGAACGATGCCGGCGCCGGCTTCCCGCACATCGCCGTGATCGAACTCGCTGGTGGCGGCGGATCGAATCCGTGCAACGCCGACCTCAACGACGACGGCTTCGTCGGCGCGCCCGACATCTCGTTCCTCCTCTCGAGCTGGGGCACTCCGTTCGCCGACCTCACCGGTGACGGCGTGACCGACGCGCAGGACCTCGCCGCGCTGCTCGACGCGTGGGGCGACTGCCCGTGAGAAACACCATCTGAAGCCGCGCCTCAGGCGCTGAAACGCTGTTCGCCGAGCTTCGCGATCTGCGCCTCGCGCAGGGCGGCGATCTCGTCGTCGACGCGGATCTCGACGCCTCCGTCGGCGAACGCGAATCCCGCGCGCAGGACCTCCGCGATGCTGACTTCCTCGGGTGGGCGCGACGGGGCGAAGCGTCCCGCGCCGCCCTCGATCCGGTGCGCGAGGCCGCGCTCCTCGAAGATGCGGAGGAGGCCGCGCGCCGAAGCGGGTGCAAGGCCGCACTGCCGCACGACGCCGTCGACGGTGGTTCCGCGGCCGCGCCGGAAACCGGTGCAGATCGCGCGGAAGCAGGCGATCGCCTGCGCGGGCTCGAAGCACTCGGGTGCCGACCCCGCCGCGAGCCTGCGCGCACCGCCCCGCAGTCCCTGGAGGATCGCGCTCACCTGCAGTCCGAACAGCACGACGAGCCACATGAGGTACACCCACATCATGAAGAGCGGGAGGACGCCGAGCGATCCGTACAACCGGCTCGCCGCGAACGAACCGGCGAGCGTCGCACCGAGGAACTGCTTGCCGATCTCGATGAGGACCGTCGCGACGAACGCGCCCGCCGCCGCCGCGCGCACATCGACGCGCGTGTTCGGAACCGCCGCGTACGCCGCCGAGAGCAGGACCCAGATCGAGACGAAGCCGCCGAGACTCGACACCGCACGCGCGAACACGAGCGCGATCGTGCTGTCCTCGCCGAGGACATCCGCGAGCGCGCGGAGGCCGAGCGGGATCGCGGCGAAGAGCACGGGTCCCATCGTGAGCACGAACCAGTAGATCAGCATGCGCCTCACGAACGAGCGTCCCGTCGGCGCGCGGTAGACCGCGTTGAAGCTCGACTCGATCGCGACCATCGTCCAGACGGCGCTGAAGACCACCGCGAGGGCGCCGACGAGCCCGATCGCCGAGAGATCGATCTCCGCCGCCTGCTGCGCGAGCGATTCGATCCAGGGCGCGATCGGCACCCCGGCTGCATCGGAGCCGTCGGCCGGGATCACGGTCACCTTGTTCAGCCCGACCGCCTCGATCACGCGGTGAACGAGCTCGAGGAACCCCTCGCCGAGGACGGCCCGCGTGAGGATCGTCGCCACCACGAGTACTGGCAGCATGCCGAACAGCGTGCGGAACGCCAGGTTCGCGGCCATCGCCGGGGCGCTCGAGCCCCGGAGTTGGGAGAGCGCGAAGCGCAGCGCCAGCGCGAGGTCGGCGAACCGGTGCGTGGGCTCCTGATCGTTGTCCGGCGAGTTCTCGGGCATGGCGGGATTCTCGCGTGGCGCGCCGCGCGGTGGGGCGGGATTCGACCGCGGCATGAAATCGGCACAAATACCTTGCGCACCGCACCTTCGGGGCCATGCTCGACGCAGGTCCGTTCGTCCCGGACCATCCATCCGTTCCTCGGCCGGCGTTGCGTCCGGCCCATTCCGGGGTCCCACATGCTTCTTGCTCGCGCGATCGTTCTGTTGATCGTTGCACTCCTGCTGCCTGCGCCGCGCGCCTCCGCGCAGGCGCTGATTCCGTTCGACGAGGCGGTCGCGACCACCGAGAAGTTCGTCCCTGGCATCAAGGTCACGAAGGTCGAGTACGCGCTCGACCCGCTCACGCTCCAGACGATCGTGCGCGTGTTCGGGCCGACGCTGAAGCTCGACCTCGGGTGGACGATGGAACTCGACGCGATCACGGGCGAGCCCCTCAACCTCAGCACCGATCTCCTCACCGACTTCCAGCGCGCGACCTTCCTCGTGCTTCTCTCCCGGCAGCCGCTGTGCAACCTCAGCTACTCCGAGGCCGCGGAACTCGCGGCATCGGGACTCGGCCAGCCGCTGCATCAGGTGCGATCGGTCACCATGACCACGCAGCACACGCTGCTTGTCCTCCAGTCGCGGCTCGTGGACCTCAGCGTCTTCAATGCCGATGCGATCGCGCGCGTGCGCCTCGCCGACGGATTCGAGGGCGAGCCGTTCGCGCGCGCGACGAGCGCGCAGCTCTCGCTCGCGATCGCGACGGCCGAAGCCGAACTGGGGCCCGGCTGGCAGTTCATGCGCGCGTGGGTGGTCGCGCAGGTGCCGTCGATCGTGGTCGACGCATGCATGCTCGAGACGAAGTCGGGACTTCTCCGGCGCGTGCGCGTCACGCTCGGCACGGTGAACACCACCGTGGTGTCGAATCCGTTCACGCCGCGCGGATCGCTCTCGACCGATGTGCAGATGCGCCGCTCGCTCGGCGCCGCCGTCGTCGCCACGCCGCATCAGGCGCTTGCGCGCATGAACACGAGCGCGACGAATGTGCGCTTCTGGGACTTCCGCTTCTCCGCCGTCGCAGGCGCGCCGAAGTGGTCGGGTTCCTGCGACTCTCCGAATGTCTTCCTGAGCGCCGAGTTCACCATGTTCCTCGACGCGCTCGAGCAGGCGAGCACGGCGTTCATCTACGGACGCCGCGAACTCTCGCTGCTCGCATCGGACCTCGATCGCGACGGCTATATCTCCGGTCCGGATCTCGCCGAGGTGTTGAACGCGTGGGGCGCCTTCTTCCCGCCCTACGACCTCGACGGAAGCGGACTCGTCGACGGCGGCGACCTCGCCGTGCTCCTCAACGGCTGGCGATGACCCGCCGCAACGCGAACTGCACGCCGTCTTGACGCGATCCTTGCAATGCGCGCGCGGCGTGGCCGTGCAAACGCACGGCACACCCACAGCACACGCCGCCTGAACCGTTTCCACATGCACGGGGTCTACTTTGCCCGCGCTCGAAGGCGCGGCTGCTGTGGATTCTGAACCGAATCCACGCAGCAAGCGAGAGAGCAATTCACGGGTCGTGAACACCCGTGGACTAGTTTCGGATCGCGAAGGTTCATCTCGAGGCGGTTGTGTGGATCGCAGGCTGCGGGCAGTTCGCAGTGGATGGCCTTCGGCAGGACTTCACGAATCAGGAAGTCATCCTGAGAGAGACGAAATCCATGAAGAAGAATCTCGCGACTGTCGTTGCGTTCGCCGGAGCCACGCTGCTCTCGGCCAACGCGCTCGCCGCCGAGGTGCTCGTCACCGCGAACATCGCGTCGTCGACCACCTGGACGAAGAACAACACCTACAACCTGCAGGGCCAGATCTACGTGCTCCCGGGTGCGACGCTCACCATCGAGCCGGGCACCGTGATCGCGAGCGACATCGGCGGCGGCCTCGCCGTCACCCGCGGCGCGCGCATCGACGCCGTCGGCTCGCAGGAGGAGCCCATCATCTTCACCTCCAAGGCCGATGTCGCGACCTGGACCAACGGTGATCCGAAGACGGGCACCTGGCGCGCCACTGCGAACGAGTGGGGCAACCTCACGATCATGGGACGCGCGTACATCAGCGAGAACGCGGTCGCGACGAACTCCTCGTCCTTCAACGCCAGCAATGTCGGCGTCATGGAAGGTCTCGTCGCCAGCGGCCCGAAGGACACCAATGTCCTCTACGGCGGCGGCAACGACAGCGACGACAGCGGCTCGCTCTCCTTCTGCTCGTTCCGCTACGGCGGCAAGGTCATCGGCCTCAACAACGAGCTCAACGGCCTCTCGCTCGGCGGCGTCGGCAAGGAGACCATCATCGACCACATGGAGATCATGAACAATGTCGATGACGGCATCGAGATCTGGGGTGGCACGGTCAACCTCCAGTACATCTCGGTGTGGAATGTCGGCGACGACAGCATCGACATCGACCAGGGCTGGCGCGGCAAGATCCAGTTCGGCCTCGTCGTCCAGGGCTACTCGCTCAACGCGGCGCAGGGCTCGGGCGTCGGTGACAACGCCATCGAGATCGACGGCGCCGAGCAGTCCGACTACCAGCCGGTCACCACGGGCGTGATGTACAACCTCACGGTCATCGGCGACAAGGGCACCACGAACGCCAACGGCACCGACCACGGCATCGCGTACCGCGACAACGCCCGCGTCCAGATCCGCCAGTCGATCTTCATGGGCATCGGCGAGCAGGTCGTCAAGAACGACAATGTCGACGGCGACGGGGGCGCAGGCTACGGCTTCAACGGAACGCTTCCGTGGGCCAGCACCTGGACGACTCCGTACAACACCTACTCGACCGTGAATGCCCCCGCGAACCCCGCGCAGTTCTACACCGCGCAGGTCGACGGCATGCTCAACGAGGTGAAGGACACCGTCTTCTACGACAACACCTTCGCGACCGCCTACACCGAGGCCACCGCGCGCGGCGTCTTCGACGCCTCGAACAACAATGTCCAGTCGACGGTCATGCCGATCGCGGGCATCACGCGCGGCCCGACCGTGAGCCCCACGGCGACCCTCCGCATCAATCCGGTCGTCAGCCTCGATCCGCGCGCCGCAGGCGATGCGATCACCTCGGTCGGTAGCGCTCCTGCCGACGGCTTCTTCACGCCGGTCAACTACCGCGGCGCGTTCAGCCCCACGGAGAACTGGCTCTGCGGCTGGACCGCCGCCGACGCGTACGGCATGAGCGTGGCGCCTCCGGGTGGCTGCGTGATCGCGCCGCCGTGCCCCGCGGACCTCAACGGCGACGGCGTCGTCGGCGCCGGCGACCTCGCCGAAGTCCTCAACAACTGGGGCGGCTCCAGCGCCACCACCGACCTGAACGGTGATGGTGTGACCGATGCCGCCGACCTCTCGTCGCTCCTCAACTCGTGGGGCAGCTGCCCGCAGTGAGTGGGAGCGTGAGTCGAGGAGTGCAAGAGCTCCTGCAGCCTGCTGCGTGGGGCGCCCGAGGACTTCGGTTCCGGGCGCCCCCGCACGGGCCTCTTCGAGGGGAACGGACGGAGACGAGGAAGCTGTGATCAGGAAGTCCATGGTGCAAGTTCCGTTCGTGCGTGCATCGCTGCTCGTGATGGCTGGGTCGCTTGCGCACGCATGCCACGCGGAGTCGACCGGCGCCCGAGACGGTTCGCGTGTGGCGAACGATGGTCCGGCGGTCGTCGCGGCCGGGCAGGGCGAGACCGCCCAGCCCGTCCGCGACTGGCGCTGGATCGAGCTCGAACTCGCGCTCGCGGCGGCGGAGATGCTGCCCGCGCGCGGCGTGCATCTTCGCGAACGAGGCCGGATGCAGGAGATCGTCGGACTCGCGTATCTCGGGATCGGCGATCCCGGCGAGGCCATCGCGATCGCACGGCGCACCGACGGCTGGCGTCGGGGGACGCTGATCGCGGCAGCCGCACTCGAGGCCGCGCGCAGTGGTCGGGCCGCGGAAGCCCGCGGACTCGCGCGCGAAGCGTTGGCGGCGATCGATTCGTATCGCGACTGGGAACGGGACGCGGTGCGCGTGCGCGTCGCGCAGGTCCATGCATGGCTCGGCGACACGGAGGAATCCGCGCGGCTCGAGCGGGGCGTCGGGGAGCCCGATCAGGGCAAGGTCGCGCTTGCGGTCGCCGGCGCGAAGTCGGGCGAGACCCTCGGCGACGACGAGTTCGACGCGCAGGTCCGGCCGCTCGGCGAGTGGATCGCCACGAAGAACTTCGACCTCGTGCGCAACGCATCCGATGTCGCGCTCGAGCTCTATCCGCCGGCATTCGCCGTCCCCGCGCGCCGCGCGAGGATCGAATCGCTCCTCGCGGATGCGAACAGCCAGCTTGCGTACGACCTCCGCATCGCGAACCTCGCGCGCATGGCGGCGATCGCTGCATCGAAGGGGGCGCCCGACGCCGCGCGCGCGTTCATCGCGCAGGCGGAAGTCGTGCGCGACGGGGCTCCCTGGATACTCGAGGACGATCTCGTCCAGTGGGCCGTCATCGCGAAGGCGAAGGCGGAGATCGGCGATCGCGACACGGCGCTCGAGGATCTCACCCGCGCCCTCGCGCGGTTCGACGAGCGGCGCGAGGAGATCGCCGACATCTTCCGCGGGCGACCGCTGCGTGCACTCGCCGAGGCCTGCGTCCGCGCGGGGGATGCGGAGCGGGCCCGCGCGGTCTACGCGCTGGCCCTCGCGGAGGGCGCACGAAACCCGAACGCGCGTCCGCGCGCCGTCGATCTCGTCGAGACGATCGCGTCGATGGTCACGACGGGAATCGCGCCCGATGAATCCATGCGCGCCAGCATGCGCGCGACGCGCGAGGGACTGGTCGATCCATGGTGAACGGCCCGATCTCGGTGTGGATGGCGCGCGCCTGGGCGATTCCGGGCGTCGTGATCTGCCTCGGTGCGGCCGCTCCGTCGCAGCAGGCCGGATCCGTGCGCGGCCTCGTGTTCGACAAGGACTTCGGCACGCCGGTCGCGCGCGCGACCATTACGGTGATCGAGAAGTCCGTGAAGGTCACTTCCGGCGAGGATGGCGCGTTCACCGTGCCCGATCTGGCGCCCGGGCGCTACACGCTCGTCATTGCGCGCGAGGGCTACACGCGCCAGCTTCGCAGCGATGTCCTCGTGCAGGAGGGCAGTCTCACCGAGATCGAGATCCAGCTCGCGGGCGAGTTCGAGGACATGGACGAGTTCGTCGTCCAGGAGATCGAGCTCGGCGGATCGGAGTCGGCGCTGCTCGAGCTCAGGCTGGAGAGCCCGCAGCTCCTCGACTCGGTCGGCTCGGAACTCATGAGCCGCGCCGGAGCGAGCGACGCCGCTGCGGCGCTGCAGCTCGTCGCCGGCGCGACGGTGCAGGACGGCAAGTACGCGGTCGTGCGCGGACTGCCCGACCGCTATGTGAGCGCTCAGCTCGACGGCGTGCGGCTTCCGACCTCCGACGCGAAGCGTCGCGCCGTGCAGCTCGACCAGTTCCCGTCGGCGATCATCCAGTCGGTGCAGGTCAGCAAGACCTTCACGCCCGACCAGCAGGGCGATGCGTCGGGCGGTGCGGTGAATGTCGATCTCAAGGATCTTCCCGAGGAGACGAGCTTCCAGCTCCGCTTCCAGTCGGGCTTCAACTCGCAGGTGCGCGACGCGAAGAACTCGTTCCTGACCTACGACGGCGCCGGCATCTCCGCGTGGGGCAACTCGGGGGCGATGGGCATACCCGACCTGCCCGACGGATCGTCGTGGCCGAATCCGGTGGGCACCGAGTCCGGTGAAGTGCCGGGCCCCGAGTTCAAGTGGTCGTTCGCGGGCGGCGGCAAGTGGGAACTCGATGAAGGTGTGCGCGTCGGCGCGTTCGGCAGCCTGTTCTACGAGCGCGACTACTCGTACTTCAGCGGCGGCAAGGACGACTCGTGGTGGATCACGCCGAGCGAGGGCCTCGTGCCGCAGTACTCGCAGGGCGCGCCGTCGCAGCTGCGCTTCCAGTCGAGCCTGCTCGACATCGAGCAGGGATCGCAGAGCGTGCAGTGGGGCGCGCTCGGCGCCATCGGAATCGAGACCGACAACCACCGCGTCGGCCTGACCTACCTGTTCACCGATCTCGCGAGTTCGACGGCGACGCTCGCGACCAACACGCGCGGCAAGGAGTACTTCGCGGGTCCGGGCTACGACTGGAGCTTCCTCGGCCCGCCATTCCCCGCGACGCTTCCGCCCTACGACCCGAACGACCCGTCGAGCATCGCGAACACCGACTTCCTCGAGGTCTCGCCGTACCAGCGCCTCGAGACGCTCGACTACACCGAGAACACGACCGAGTCGCTGATCCTCAAGGGCGAGCACAAGCTCGCGCCCGAGGGCCGCATCGCGGTGTTCGAGTCGCCCGTCCTCGACTGGACGATGTCGTCGAGCCGCGCGACCTTCGATCAGCCCGACAAGACGCAGTTCGCGGCCATCTGGCTGCCGCCTTCGGACTACATCGATCCGTCGCTGCCGGGCATCTGGCTGCCGTTCACGCCCGCGGAGAACATCAACCTCGGCTGGGCGCAGCACATCCGCCAGTCGGTCGACGAGACGAGCGACCAGCTGTCGGTGAACCTCAAGCTCCCGTTCAAGACCGCGACCGAGCGCGAGGGCTATCTCAAGACCGGCGTGTTCCGCGATGCGGTCGACCGCACCTACCGGCAGGAGACCTGGAGCAACCGCGCGAGCGATCCCAACGGCTTCTACATCTCCGGCTGGGATGATCCGTGGAGCACCTACTTCCCCGACGAGGATCATCCGATCTACGAGTCGGAGTTCGATGTCGACTACGACGGCCACCAGCGGATCAGCGCGCTGTACGCGATGGCCGACCTTCCGCTCGGCGACTCCTGGAACATCATTCCCGGCGTGCGGTTCGAATCGACGCGGCTCTCGACCGAGGTGTTCGGCGAGGCGAACGCAGTGTGGTTCCCGCCCGGCGCGCTCGCGCCGATCGACTTCGACAACGATCCGACCGCGGCCGACGTCGACTACCGCGACGACCGCGCGCTGCCGTCGGTGTCGACGCAGTGGGAGATCACCGACGGCCTCGTCCTGCGCACGGCCTTCGCGCAGACGATCGCGCGCCAGACCTTCCGCGAGCTCACGCCGGTGCTCCAGCAGGAGTACCTCGGTGGCCCGATCTTCATCGGCAATCCCGAGCTCGTGATGAGTTCGCTCGACAACTACGACATCCGGCTCGACTACACGCCGTTCGAGGGCTGGCTCGTGTCGGCGTCGGGCTTCTACAAGTCGGTCGCCGACGCGATCGAGTACGCGCAGTTCGAGGCGCCGCAGGGCTTCGTCTACACCTCGGCGGTGAACTACCCCGAGGGCGAGATGCTCGGCGCGGAACTCGAGATCCGCGTGCAGGGGCGCAATCTCGACGAATCGCTCGATGGCCTTTCGTTCGGCATGAACGCGACGGTCATCCACTCCGAGGTGACGCTGCCGGAGGACGAGGCGCAGGACTTCGAGGACATCGGATTCCCGACGCTGACGCGCGACATGACCGCCGCGCCGCAGTACCTCTTCAACGCGAATGTCAGCTACGAGTGGGCCCCGATGGGGACGACGGTCGGCCTCTTCTACACCGTCGTCGGCGACACGCTCGTCACCGGCGCGGGCATCGACACGGGCAACTATGTCCCGAGCATCTACTCGCTCCCGTACGGGCAGCTGAACTTCACGCTCCAGCAGAAGATCGGCGACCACCTCGGCCTCTTCTTCCAGGCGAAGAACCTCCTCAATCCCGAGATCCAGACCGTCTACCGGTCGAGCTACCTGCCCGACGGCGACATCGTCAACACCTCCTACACGGCCGGCGTCGACTTCGCCGTCGGCATCCGCTTCCAGATGGCCTT
>JBEAQW010000018.1:0-16981 GCA_041163725.1 Planctomycetota bacterium | reverse complement strand
AAGTCGCTCTCGGCGCTCGAGGTGCGCGAGCTTCCGCAGGGGCCGGCCGCGGCGCTCCGCCTGCGCGAGACGCGCATGCGCATGCTCGACGCGATGGGCGTGGCGCGGAGCGATCCCGCGAGATGGACGACCGAGCAGGTCGTGCTCGCCCGCGCGCAGCTCGCGGCCGGGCGCCATGCCGACGCCTACGCGGTGCTTCCCGCCGTCATCAGGGAGTACGAGCGCGACCAGTCGCGCTTCCGCGAGCGGCTCGAGTGCACCCTGATGCTCGCGCGCGCGATGGCGGCGCTCGGTTCGCCCGTGCAGGCCTACGAACTGCTCGACCGCAAGGCGCTCGTCGACGACGCGCGCGTGCTCGGGGCGGAGCACCCGCTCGCGCGGGAGTTCGACCTGCTGCGCGCCGAACTGCAGTCGAGGAGATAGCGCGCGCCTCCAGCGGGCCCCGTCAGATTCCCGCGCGGGCGCCGCCGCGTTCGAGGAGATCGGCGATGTGCTCGCGGTCGGCGAGCGCCGAAGCGCGCACCTGCGCCACGATCTTCCGGTTCGCGAGATCGCTCTTCATGTAGCGACGCGCGAGATCGGAGATCTCGGCGGGCGAGCAGCCGTCGAAGAACTCCATGCCCTCGCGGTACGCGATCGAGCTCGCGAGGCGGTTCGCCACGATCCAGTTCTGGTAGCTCTGCGGGAGGTTCGTCCACACGCGGTCGTCGGCGTGGTCGAAGAGCACCTTCGGCAGGTGGTCGCGGATCATCTGCTTCGCCAGTTCGCGGTCGTCGGCGGGCCAGCCAGGGACGCCCGCTGCGATGGCGAACGCGGAGGCGTTGATGACCTTCGAGAGTTCCACGGAGATCCGCGGAAGCGACATCGAGGGATGCGACTTGGCGGCGCGCATGAGGAACTCGCCCTCGACGCGCGCGAGATCGCGCAGGCGCTCGAGCACCTGTGCGACATAGGTGTCCTTGATCGAGAGGAACTCCTCGTCCGAGAGCACCATGCACGCGCTGATCTCGTAGCTCGAGCAGATCACGCCGCACTTGTTCGCGGAGGAGTCCTTGATGATCGTCACGCCGCGCTTGCAGAGTTCCTCGCGCGCGCCGGGAGTGAGGAAGAGGTTCGCGCCTTCCGACACGACCTTCGTGCTCGGCGTCCCGTCGGCACCGATGAACTCCTGCCAGTTGCCCTCGTGGATCGTCGCAGGCCGGCCTCCGCCCGGCACGAACGCGTCGGTCACGAGCCGGTTGTGCATGGTGTTGCGCAGCTGGGCGCCGTCCGGCTCCTCGACCGGTACCACGCGCCCGCTTCGCGAGAGCTTCGCGCGGTCGAAGGACGCGATCGGCAGTCCCTCCGCGAACAGGCGAAGGAGCTCCGCGTGGTCGAGGCCCTCCGGGTCCTCGCCGACACCCGAGCCGTCGGCGACGCCGACGATGACGGCGTTCGCGCCGTAGTCGCGGTCGAGGATCCGCATCATGTTGCCGGCGACATCGCCGTCCGGACCGCCCGTGATCTTGATCGTGAACCGCTGGCTGCGCGGATCGATGCCACGCGCCTTGAGCGCGATCTCGAGGAAGACATTGACGCCCTCGCTCGTGACGCCGTAGACCTTGTGGTTGATGCCCGCGCCCGGCTTCGAGCTCATGAACGCGGTCGGCATCGAGTAGCCGCGCTTGCGCGCGCGCTCGACGATCCACTCGATGTGGTTCGGCGTGATGTTCTCATCCGGTCCGAGGTAGATCAGCTCCTGCTTGCCGAACCGGTCCACGACGAGCGACTTCACCTCGGGGACCTGCACGATCAGGTCGAGGATCGAGTTGACGAATGCCTTGACGCAGCGGTCGACCGTCGCGCCGGGCTCGAGGAGGATCGCGGCCTTCGCGCCGCCCTCGGGGATGTCCTTGTTCTTCAGCTGCTGCGCCCACGAGAGTCCGTAGACCTCGTCGAACAGCCGCTCGGCCTCGCGCGTGAGCTGCGTGGGCGACGAAGTGCGGACCACGCGCAGGCCGCCGCGCGCGATGTCCTGGAAGCGGTTGTGGAACCCGTCGAAGCCGCGGCCGTGCACGAAGAAGGTCGCGTACGGAAGCTCCGGACGGTCGGCGTTGACGAGGTACGAGGGGTCGATGCGCAGGCAGAGCGCGAAGCGGTCGGGCAGGAAGTAGTTCGTGCGGAGCGTGGCTGCGACGCCCTCGAGCATGCGCGTCAGCACGGTGCGGTGCATCTCGCTCGGCTGGCGGGCGGTCTCGGCCTCGATGGCCGCACGCGCCTTCGCGAACGCATCGTCCGACATCGGGCCCTTCGGGTCGAACCGCGCGATGAAGAGTCCCGCGATGGCCGTCGAGACGGCGATCGACTCGTCGGCAAGCGTCTGGATGCGTTCGCGCGTCCAGAGGAACCGGTTCTGCGGGCAGAGCACCTGGTGCGCGAGGTTGCACAGGGCGATGATGACCTCGGCCCTGTCGATCGAGATGTCGTGGCGCCGGCCGGACAGCTCGATGGCCTTGTCGTCCACCCACTTGATGCGCTTCAGGTCGCGCGCGACATTGGTCCAGGTCTCGCTGTCCTTGCGGATCGCGCGGCCGTCCGGGCCCTGCGCGACGAAGCCGACGAAGGTCACCGAACCGCGCTTCCCGTCGCGCACGATGTCGAGGTAGGCGCGGTGGATCGAGATGCCGTGGCGCGCGAGGATCTTCGCGGTCCGCTCCAGCGTCGTGCGCGTGCGCGCATTCTCGAGGACGACGACGATGCGGCTCATCGTCTGGTGGCTCTCCGCCTCGAGCTCGACGATCGTGCCGTCGGTTCCGGCGACGCGGCTGAAGAGCGCCCAGTGCGCCGCCACGCGCAGGGGCGTGCAGGTCAGCACATACTCGGCGCTGCATCCGGCGAAGTAGTTCGAGATCTGATCCGGCGTCCAGTCGAGCTTCTGCTCCTTGGCGTAGCGGATCGTCTCCGTCAGCTTCGCGGCCTGCCGCGGGTCCCGGCTGTCGAATGGCTCCGGGTCGCCGAAGACGAAGGTGTCGAGGACGAGCTTGCCGTCGAAGCTCGAGTGGATCTTCGCGGCACGCAGCGAGCGGTCCATCGGCAGCTGCGCGACGAGTTCGGCGAGGACTCCGGGGTAGTTCGCGCTTCGGATCAGCGTGAGCTGCCGCCCGTCCTCGCTCTTGAGCGTGAGATCGATCGGCCTGTCGGACGCCTTCGCCGCGATGATCGCCCGCAGGTGCGCGAGCTGGCTCCCGCGGTCCGTGTCCTGGAAGTACATCGGAGGCATCTGCGACACGAACCAGGGGACGACGCTCTCGGCCGTGCTGCGGAACGAGTGGGTGAGCTCGTTCACGATTCCGGCGGCGTCGGGCTGGGCGTGGGTCGAGGAGGGCGCGCTGGTCATTTCGGGTCTGGATCCGTCTTGTCGGTTTCGCGGCGCGAAAGGGAAGAGGATACCCTGATCGGCCAAGCGACCGCACGGGCGTCGCGAACTCCGGCGTCGCGAAACACCATGCGGACAGTGGTCATCGGCAACTTCGACGGAGTTCATG
Source organism: Planctomycetota bacterium (assembly GCA_041163725.1). GTDB lineage: Bacteria > Planctomycetota > Phycisphaerae > Phycisphaerales > SM1A02 > QWPT01. The sequence continues at coordinate 13,457 of JBEAQW010000018.1, read as the reverse complement.
TCGGACACCGGCATCTCTTCGGTATCGCCCGTGATTGCTCCGGCGGGGATGAGGTGCACGCCGTCACCTTCGAACCGCTTCCCGCGGCGGTGCTTCGGCCCGGGACCCCGATGGGGCGACTGACGCCGAGCGTCGAGCGCGCCGAACTGCTGAGGACCGCCTGTGGCGCGGACGGCGTGACCGAACTCGAGCCGACCCCGCGGCTTCTCGGACTTTCACCCGCGGAGTTCGTGTCCGAACTGCACGCGCGGCTGCCCTTCGTGCGGATCGTCGAAGGCCCGGATTTCCGCTTCGGCAGGGGGCGTGAGGGCGGTCTCGACACCCTGCGCGCGCTCGGTGCCGAGCATGGCTTCGCGGTCGTCGAGGCGCCTCCGTGCACCGTCGCGCTCCTCGATGGAACCACGGTCGAGGCGCGGAGTTCAACCGCGCGCCGCCTGCTCGAGGAGGGACGCGTCGAGGATGCCGCGCGCGTCTTCGGCCGCGCCTACGAACTCAGGTGTCCAACCACGCGCGGCGACCAGCGGGGGCGCACCATCGGCTGGCCCACCATGAACCTCGATGCCGCGGGGCGCATCCTCCCCGCCGATGGCGTCTATGCGGGCGAGGCGATGCTCCCGGACGGAACCCGTGCGATCGCCGCGATTTCGGTGGGCACGAAGCCCACATTCGGGGTTTCGCCACGGACCTGCGAGGCCACGCTGCTCGCCGCCGACGGCCGCCCGCTGACGCTCCCGTCCGACTGGTACGGGTTCGAGCTCCGGCTCCGCTTCCAACGCCGGATCCGCGCGATGGAGCGGTTCGATTCGCTCGAAGCGCTGTTGGAACGGATGGAATCCGACCGATCGGAGGTGGTCGCGGCGGCCGCAGCCGGCCGAGGAGCCGCGGGCGAGCCGCTATAACACCCCGAACGAGTCCCCGAGGTCGGCGCAAGGCGTTGCAGCCCGCGTGCCCAACCCTTCCATGACCTACCAGACGAATTCAAGCATCGAGGACCTCGCCGCAGCGCTCCGCAGCGCCCAGTCCGTCCTCGTGACCACGCATCAGAAGCCGGACGGCGACGCGCTCGGCTCGGTACTCGCCGTGGTGCGTGCCTGCCGCACGGTCGGCGTCGCCGCCGAGGGCTGGGTCGTCGACCCGTGCGAGGGGAACCTGCGTTCGTTCGAGGCGGGAACGCCCGTCCGCCATGTGCACCCGCGGCGCCCCGAGCTCCCCGAGGGCGAGCCTGACCTCGTCGTCGTGGTCGACACCGGCGCGTGGGCCCAGCTCGAGGTGCTTTCGTCGTGGCTCAGGCCGCGCGCGGCGCGCGTCATCGGCTTCGACCACCACGCGCGCGGCGACGATGTCGCCTCGCGCCGCGTCGTCGATGTCGCGTGCGGTTCGTGCACGGCGCTCCTGGCGCGGCTCGTCGATGCGCTCGGCGTTCCGCTGGCGTCGGGGGGCGATGGGCGCGGCCGCGGCTCGATCGCCGAGGCGCTCTACATGGGGCTCGCGACCGACACCGGCTGGTTCCGCTTCCCGAACGCGCGCGCCGCCGAGTTCGCGCTCGCCGCGCGGCTCCTCGAGGCGGGCGTCGACAAGGATGCGATGTACCAGCAGATCGAGCAGTCGAGCCGCGCCGAGCGCGTCGAGCTGCAGGCGTGCGCGCTCGCGAGCCTCGAGATGCTCTCGGGTGGGCGCATCGCGCTCATGCGGCTCCGCAACGAGGATTTCGCCGAGACCGGCGCGATGCTCGAGGAGACCGCGGGCATCGTGAACATCCCCATGGAGATCGCGGCGGTGCGCGCGTCGATCCTCGTCGTCGAGGACACGCAGGCCGGCATCGTGAAGCTCAGCTTCCGCTCGAAGCCGGCCGACGAGACGGGCGCCTTTATCGATGTCAACGAACTCGCCGCACGCTTCGGCGGCGGAGGCCATGTCCACGCGGCGGGCGCGAAGCAGCAGGGCACGCTCGAGGATGTGATGCGCAGCGTGCGTGCGGCGGTCGCCTGAGCGGCGCGCGCATTCACTCGACGGTGTAGCCGAGCCGCTTGATCGCGGCGACGATCGATTCCTTCTGCTCGGTGGGGGCGACGACATCGACCTTCTCGTCGGTGTGGCTCGCCTTGCACGCCGTCACGCCGGCGATCGCGGTCACCTTGTCGCAGATCGCGCCCTCGCAGCCCTCGCAGTGCATGCCCTTCACCGAGAACGAGTAGGCCACCGGCTCGCTGAGCCGCTGGACAGGCGCGCGCTCGCACGCGGTCGCCGCGAGGAGAAGGCCGATGGCGGTCGCGGTGCCGCGGAACAGGGAGGAGGCTGGAAGGCGCATGGACGGATCGTACCGCTCACCCGCGGGTCTCGAACACCCTCGCCGCGGGGAATCGACCCCTGAGGACCTTCTCGGATGGCGTCTTCAGCCAGTCCTCGAGCACGGCGGCGTAGACCGAGCGGAAGTCGACGGTGTGCCGCAGGTCGCCCGCGTCGAGATCCGTCAGCGACGGGTGCGTGCCGAGAACCCCGCTGCGCACATGCGGTCCGATCAGGAACATCGGCGCCGCCGTGCCGTGGTCGGTGCCGCCCGAGGCGTTCTGCTTCACGCGGCGCCCGAACTCGCTGAAGACCATCGTCGTGACGCGCGCGTCGTTGCGGCTCTCCTTCAGGTCGCGCTGGAACGCGGCGAGCGAGTCGCCGAGCTGCCGCATCAGGTTCCCGTGCGTGCCGAGCTGTCCACCGTGCGTATCGAAGCCGCCCATCGAGGCGTAGTAGACGCGCGTGGGCATCCCGTCGCGGATCATGGCGGCGATCATCTTCAGCTGGTTCGCGAGCGCGAAGCCCGGGTAGGTGACGAGCGGCTTCTTCGAGACCGCCGAACGGATGCGGTCGCTCGAGAGCTGCGCGTCGAGCGCCGTGCGCATGAGGAACGCCTTCTGCGAGTCGCCGGCGTCGCCGCCGTCGCCCGCGCGGTTGATGCGGTCGTACGGGTCGTGGAGCGAGCCATGGAGATCCTGGCCGTTCCAGCGGAAGAGCGACGAACTCTCGAAGGCGATCGGCTTCTGCAGATCGCCTTCGAGCGCGAGCGGCGCGTTGCGTCCGATGGCGATGGCCGCCTCGGGGCTGGGCGTTCCGCCGCAGGTGTTGTCGAAGTACCGGCCGACCCAGCCCGATCCCTTCGCGTCGAGGCGGCCGGTCTGCCAGATGTCCATCGAGGTGAAGTGCGAGCGGTTCGGGTTCGGATACCCGACGCCCTGCACGATGCCGACGAGCCCCTCGTCGTAGAGCGACTTGAGGCCGGTGAGGTTCGGATGGAGTCCGAGCCCGCGCGCGCCATCGAGCGCGAGTGCGGCCGCCTGCGCGTCGCGCGCCGCGGCGCCCGGGCCCCGGATGCCGATCTGCGGCCGCGCGCGGTAGTAGCCGTCGTCGCCGAACGGGACCACGGTGTTGAGACCGTCGTTCCCGCCGCCGAGCTGCACGATCACGAGCACGCGCTCGTCGGGCACGCCCGGCTGCGAGGCGAGCAGCGGATTCCCGAGCGTGCCGAGCGCGCTGCGCTCGATGAAGCAGGGGACCGTCGCCGCGAGCGAGGCCAGCGCGCATCCGCGCTGGAGGAAGAGGCGTCGTGTGAATGCGGACTCGTGCATGGCGCGTCCTAGCAGAGCTGGTACTCGGGCATGGCGGTGATGAGGCAGAGGAGCGCCTTCAGCCGCTCGTTGTCGATGGTGCCGCCGATCGAGCCGAGGTACGCCTCGAGTTCGTCGAGGCGCGCGGGATCGGGTTCGGCGCCGAGCGCGAACGCCGACACGCTCCGCACGCACTCGCGCGGATCGAGCGTTCCGCCCGCACCGCGCAGGTGGTCGACGAGGTGGAGTGCGTCGTAGGGATCGGCCGAGCCCGGCGTGTCGCCGCGGGTCGTGCGGCCGGTGATGAGGAAGACCGTGAGGTTGTGGCGGGTGAAGAGCGTCGCCGTGTTGATCCACGAGCGGCCGCCCGGCCAGCCCTTCACGCTCGGCGGCTGGAAGAGCTCCTGTCCCATGAGATCGCCCGCCTCGACGAGGCGGTCGACGCTGCGCGCGGGTGTGCCGAGGCTGCGCACGGCCTGCACGATGAGCTGTGTCGGGCTCTTGATGATCGACTGGCGGTTCGTGGGTGCGTGGAAGTGCTGCGAGCGGAACAGCGTGCGCAGGACGGGCCGCAGCTCGTAGCGCTCGGAGCGGAGGAGCTTCGCGAGGCGCTCGACGGTCTCGGCTCCGTCCGGCGGCAGCACCGGCGCGTCGTTCACGAAGAAGCGGTAGAGCTTCAGCGCGATGAAGCGCGCGCACTCCGGCTGCTCGAGGATGATCGACACGAATCCCTCGCCGGAGAAGTCGCCGCTCCGGCGCATGATCTGCTTGCCGCCCGTGTCATGCTGCGCGCGGTCGAAGAAGTACTCGTTCCCGCGGAAGGTGCGGCCGGTGAGCGCGCGCGCCCCCTCCTTGATGTCGCGCTCGGTGTAGCCGTTGCCCTCGCCGAGCGTGAAGAGCTCGAGGAGCTCGCGCGCGAGGTTCTCGTTCGGACTCGCCTTGCGGTTCTCGTCGTTGTCGAGGTACTTGAGCATCGCGGGATCGCTGATGATCCCGCGCACGAGGTCGGCGAAGTTGCCGGCGCAGTTCGAGCGCAGCATGCCGTTCTGCATGAGCATGTGCCAGCTGTTCTCGATCGTGCGGTAGCCGGTCGCGAAGTGCCCGTGCCAGAACAGCGTGAGCTTCTCCTGCAGCGGGCGTCCCGTCTCGATCATGCGCGCGAGCCACCACCGCTTCATCGCGGCGACCTGCGCGCGGTCGGCGTTCTGCCGCTGCTGCCGCTCGCGCTCGATGCGCGCGATGGTCTCGGCGTCGTTCATCGCGCGCGCGCGGCGGAGCGTCTCGCGCTCCTCGGGCGTCTGCTCGCGCAGGATGTCACCGCGGAAGTCGAACCCCTCGTTCGACACGCGCTCTCCCTGGAACTCGACGAGGTAGTCGACCGCATCGTCGAGCCCGAGCTCGACGAGCGCACGGACCTGCGCGGGCGTGCCGCCGAAGCCCGCCCGGTTCAGCAGGTGCTGCGCCGCGGCGTAGCCGTAGTCCTTCCTCGCGAGCGGTTGAAGCGGATTGCCCATCGCGTGTCCTGCATCGGCAAGGTACGGGTGCGACCGTGCGCGCGCGCACCGGACTGGCCCGATTTCGGCCGAAATCACGCCGCGATCGGCCGCGCGCGGCGCCCGAACGGAACGATCGCCAGAAGCGGAAGCACGACCGCGAGCGGCGCGGCGAGCGTCGGGCCCTCGAGGAACGCGCGGTCGATGATCGGGGTCGATACCGCGAGGGCGACCGCGAGCGCGGCCAGCGCGCGCGGCGAGGGGCGGCCTCCGACGCGCAGCGCCAGCGCCGCGTACGCGGGGAAGAGCAGCCCGTAGAGGCCGAGGAACCGCATGTACATGTCGCGGCTCGGGTCGAAGAGCGCTGCGCCGAGTCCCGCGAGTCCCGCACCGAGACCGATGGCGAGCCGCACCTTCGGTCCGACCGCCGCGAGGCGGAGTTCCGAGAGGTGGAGCGCCGAGGTCAGCGCGAGCTGCACCGCCATGTGCGCGCGCACGGCGGGGCTGTTCAGTCCACCGCCGATCGCGGCGTAGGCGCAGGTCAGCGCGAGCATCGATCCGAAGGTGACGCCGAACACGGCGAAGTTGTGCGGCGCGGTGCCCGCGGGTACTTCCTGCCGCGCGCGGTGGAAGGTGAGGTCGAGGTTCGGAGACAGCATGAATCCGAACACGATCGTCGGGAGCACGAGCCAGAGCTGGCCGGGTTGCCACTCTCCGACCGTCTGGATTCCGTGGAGGCGATCCCACGGCAGCAGCGCGAAGGTCGCGAGGCTGATCGGATACGCGAGCGCCGCGAGCGTCCAGAGCACGCCGCGGGGAAGCGCCGCGAGCGCGACCGCCGCCGCGAACACGCCGCCCGCCGCGATCGACGCGCCTTCGCCGCGCGTCGCCTGCATCGACTCCGCGAGCGGCGCGCCCCAGAGGAAGCCCGCGAAGAACACCTGGTAGGCGACGGTGGCGCCCGAGAAGAGCGCCATCGCGAGCGCATGGTCGCGCGTCTCGCGGCGCGACTGCTCCGCGCTACGGAGGAAGCCGAAGAGCGCGCAGCCGAGGATGTTCGGGATCGCGAACGCGACGATGCCCGGCCAGCCGAGCAGCGAGCCGATCAGGATCGGCGCGAACATGCCGATGCACCAGGTCCAGCTGGTCGCGAGCGCGAAGCCCGAGAGGATCGTGCGCGCGGACATGCTCATCGCGCCGGGGCGCCCTCGGCGGCGCGAGCGAGCGCCGCCCGCTTCTCCGCCCGCGCCTTCCGGAGATCGGCGCGCTCGCGCACCATCGCCTTCGGCGTGCAGTGGAAGGTGATGTTGCAGCGCCCGACGAGCAGCTCATCGCGCTGCTTCACGAGCTTCTGCTGGTAGATCTCGAGCTCGAGCGCGACATTGAACTCGCCGCCCTGCGCCACCTTGTCCTCGACATCCTCGCTCTTCACGACGCGGTAGACCGCCGGTCCGAAGCAGGGCCGCAGGAAGCGGTACTGCATCTCCTTGCAGACGACCGTGTAGTCGCCGCCGCAGACGGAGAAGAGGTACATGCCCGCCGCGACCTCGGAGTTTCCGAGGAGCGCCGCGCCCGCCATCGCGTCGTAGAAGTTCCGGTTGAAGCGCCGGAAGGGGAGGATCGCCGTGAAGCGCTCGGTCGAGAGCTTGCGCAGCCCGCTCATGCGGATCCCCGAACGGAACGCGTAGGGCAGCCAGACCAGCGAGAAGATGCTGTGCCAGAAGTTGTTCCTGATCGACAGCCGGCTCGCCCACGCCTCGAGCCGCTCGAGCCGCGTGCGCGGTCGCGTCGGAGCCTGCACCGAGGGCGCGGTCTGGACGGGGTCTGTCGACCCTCCGTCGTCGTGTCCTGAGGATGGGACTCTGGCGCTGTCCACGGTGTCGGCTCGGTGTCGGCTCGCGTTCGGCCCGCGTCCGGAACGGGTGGGACATGGTAGTCGGAGCGGTCGCGCATTTGAATCGGGCGGAAGGATGAAACGGCGAATCAACGCCGTCGACGGAGTGTTTTCGGAACCGTCGAGCGGGGTGCGATAGAGTGCGCGAATGCCCATTTCGTCCGCGCCACTCGCCGTCTGTTCATGGAGCCTCCGTGCGTCGAATCCCGCCGAACTCGTCGAGCGGATTCGTGCGACCGGTGCGCGCGCGGTGCAGCTCGCGCTCACGCCGATCGTCGAGCAGCCGGAGGTCTGGCGCGGTGTGTTCGAGGCCCTTGCGTCGGCCGGCATCGAGGTCGCGAGCGGCATGCTCGAGACGGTCGGCGAGGACTACTCGACGCTCGACTCGATCCGCGCGACGGGCGGCGTCGTGCCTGATGCGACATGGCCCGCCACGCGCGCGCGCGCCGAGAAGGTCGCCGCGATCGCAGGCGCTCGCGGCATCGGGCTCGTCACCTTCCACGCGGGATTCATCCCGCACGAGGCGGGGGAGGAACGCGACCGCCTCTTCGCGCGGCTGCACGAGATCGCGGCGCTCTTCGCCGCGCACGGCGCGCGCATCGCCTTCGAAACCGGCCAGGAGTCGGCGGAGACCCTCGCGCACGCGCTCGAACTCCTCGGTGACGCCTCGATCGGCGTGAACTTCGATCCAGCGAACATGATCCTCTACGGAATGGGTGATCCCGTCGCGGCGGTGCACGCGCTCGCACCGCGCATCGCCCAGGTCCACATCAAGGACGCGCTCCCGACCGCAGAGCCCGGCACCTGGGGCAGCGAGGTCCGCGCCGGCACGGGCGCCGTCGACTGGGAGGCGTTCCTCGCGGCGCTTGCATCGGTTCCCGCGACGATCCGTCTCGCGATCGAACGCGAGGCGGGCGACGACCGGGTCGGCGATATCCGCGCCGCCGTCGACATGCTCCGCTCGCGCGGGCTCGGGTGAGCGGACGCGGGGTTCACCCGCCTCACTCCCGCGTGATCGACTTCGGTCCGACGCCTGCGGTCTTCTCGTACTTGCCGTCGCCCACCTTCTGGTACTTGGTGAATCCGAGGCGGTCGAGGTTCGAGTCGGAGAGCTTGCGCTTGTCCGACGCGTCCGAATGCTGCCCGTTCACCATCGGCGCCTGCGGGACACGCCGCACCGGCTCCCCGGTCTCGGGGTGCGCGGCGAGGGCGGCGTCGCTCATCTTCTGGACGACCTCGAAGTGTTCCCCGAGGGATCCGTCCGGCTTGACCACGGCGTAGACGTACGTCGGCATGCGGTCATGGTAGAACGCCCGCCGGAGAAACGCGAGCATGGCCGAAGCGAAGGCAGGTCGAGGCGGCGAGAAAGCCCGGATCAGCGAGTTGCGCGAACTGCTCGCGCGCGCGAACACGGCGTACTACGTCGACGCGGCGCCCTTCATGAGCGACCAGGAGTTCGACACGCTCCTCGCGGAGCTGGCCTCGCTCGAGGCGGGTCATCCCGAGCTCTTCGATCCGAACTCGCCCACGCAGCGGGTCGGCGGCAAGCCGCTCGAGGGCGAGTTCGAGTCGCGCGCGCACCGCGTCCCCATGAAGTCGATCGACAACACCTACTCGATCGAGGACTTCCGCGCGTGGTACGCGCGCTGCGTCGAGTCGCTCGGCGAGGCGGGCGACGGCGGGCTCTTCGCCGAGGGGCCCGCGCTCTGGGCCGACCCGAAGGTCGACGGACTCGCGATCTCTCTCCGCTACGAGAAGGGCGAACTCGTCGAGGCGCTGACGCGCGGCGACGGCGAGAAGGGCGATGTCGTCACGGCGAATGTGCGCGCGATCCGCGCGATCCCGCTCAAGCTGCGGACCCCCGCGAAGGGCGGCGTGCCCGCGATCCTCGAGGTGCGCGGCGAGATCTTCATGCCGATCCGCGAGTTCGAGCGCATCAACGAGGAACGCGAGCGGCACGGCGAGCAGCTCTTCGCGAACGCGCGGAACTCCTGCGTCGGCACGCTCAAGAACAAGGATCCCGGCGTCGTCGCGTCGCGCCGCCTCTCGTTCGTCGCGCACGGCCGCGGCGAGACCGACGGGCTGCCGCCGCTCGTCTCGTACTCGGCGTTCGCGGCGTATCTGCGCGAGGTGGGTGTTCCCGTCTCCGCGCTCGGCGCGCGCCACGAGTCGGCGGAGAGCGCCGTCCGCGCCATCGAGGAGTTCGCCTCGCGCCGCGACTCGCTCGACTACGCCGTCGACGGCATGGTCGTCCGCATCGACCGCTTCGACGAGCAGGACCGCCTCGGCGCGACCGCGAAGAGCCCGCGCTGGGCGGTCGCATTCAAGTATCCCGCCGAGCAGAAGGAGACCGTGCTGCGGAAGGTCGACTGGCAGGTCGGCAAGGGCGGCACGATCACCCCGCGCGCGACCATGGACGAGGTGACGGTCGCGGGTACGAAGGTGAAGCACGCCACGCTCCACAACATCGAGGAGATCCAGCGCCGCGACCTCCGCATCGGCGACCATGTGATCGTCGAGAAGGCCGGTGAGATCATCCCGCAGGTCGTGCGCATGGTCGCGGAGAAGCGCACCGGCGCCGAGACGGCCATCGAGCCTCCCTCGCACTGTCCCGAGTGCGGCGCGCCGGTCGAGCGCGAGGGGCCGAAGCTCTTCTGCGGCAATACCTCGTGCGGTGCGCGTTTCCGCGAGCGGCTCAAGTGGTTCGTCGGCCGCGACCAGATGAACATCGAGGGGCTCGGCGACGAGATCGTCGACGCACTCGTCGACGCGGGCCGGATCAGGGACTTCGCGGATGTCTTCCGGCTCGACGCGATGGAAGTCGCGCGCACGCTTGCGAAGGGAGAGAAGGCGCAGGCGGATCTCGAGAAGAAGGGGCCGGGAAAGCGCGCGCTCGGCTTGATCGATTCCGCCGCCGACGCCGCGAGGAACCGCGGACTGACGCGCGTGCTCGCCGGGCTCGGCATCAAGCATGTCGGTGCGAGCGCCGCCAAGACGCTCGCGCGCCGGTTCCGCAGCGGCGAGGAACTCCTCGCGGCGACCGAGGCGGATCTCGTCGCGCTCGACGATTTCGGCGAGATCACCGCGAAGTCGGTCGCGGCATGGCTCGCGTCCGACGAGGCCAGGCGCGTCTTCGCCGAGCTCGCGAAGGTGGGCGTCGATCTCTCGAGCCGCGAGCCGAAGCCGGTCGAAGCGGGTTCGAACGCGTTCGCTGGCCGCACCTTCGTCGTCACCGGAACGCTCGACGGATTCGGCCGCACCGAGGTCACGGAGATCCTCGAGCGCGCGGGCGCGAAGGTTGCGGGCAGCGTCTCGAAGAAGACCTCGGTCGTCGTCGCGGGTGCGGAGGCGGGAAGCAAGCTCGCGAAGGCGACCGAACTCGGGGTCGAGATCTGGGATGAATCACGGCTCGTCACGGAACTCGCGAACGCGGGTCTCAAGTAGACTGTCGCCCCCGTGTCACAGGTCCTGCTCGGCGTCCGCAACCTCTCGCTCCGCATCGCGGTGTTCGTCGCGCTCGCTGCGGCGCTCGCGTGGTTCCTTGGCGGCGAGCTGTTCCCCCGTGCGAAGAGCCTTCCCCGCGAGGGCATCAGCGCCGGCGACAACACCGCGCGACTCGTGATGTGGTACACGCCCGACGGCCTGACCTCGGAGCGCGTGCGCTGGAGGCTCGAGGTCGAGGTCGGTGGCGAGGCGCGCGGCGTCGAGCCGTCCTGGGTCGAGGCGACCGATCCGGTCTTCGATTCGGGCGGAGTCGTCCATGTCGGGGGCCGCACCGGCGAAACCTGGGCGGTCTGGTCGTTCGATCCCGGGTCCACCGACGCCCGTGCGGTCCGCGTGGGTTCGTTCGCGGATCGGCTCGAGGTCGAGCGCCAGCTTGCCCGCGTGGCCGCCGGACTTCCGGTTCAGGACGCGACCGACGCGAAGTCGGCGCGCGACTCGGTGCTGCGCGCGGGCGATGCCGGCTGATCGATTCGGGATCAACCCATGAAGAACATCGAGTTCAAGGCAGAGCTTCGGAACATCGACCTCGCGCGGTCGGTCTGCTTCGTCGTGGGTGCCCGCGCGCTCGGCGTGCTGCTTCAGACCGACGAGTATGTCGCCGTTCCCGAGGGCCGTCTCAAGCGACGCGTCGAGCGCATCGAGGAGACGGGCGCCTCGCGTGAATCCTGGATCTGGTACGACCGCCCGGACCGGACGACCGCGCGGGCCTCGCGCTGGACGCGGCTGGACGAGCAGCAGGTCTGCGTGCGCTGGCCCGGCATCGACCGGCGCCCCGAGCGCGTGATCGTGAAGCGCCGCGAACTCTGGAAGGTCGACAATGTGCGCGTCCACCTCGATGCGGTGGCCGGGCTCGGAAACTACTTCGAGCTCGAGGGAGTCGTCGGAGTCGGCGACGATCCCGCAGCCACGCGCAACCTCGTCGGGCGACTGATCGACCAGTTCCGTCCAGCGCTCGGCGAGCCGGTGAGCGGCTCCTACGCGGATCTGTGAGCGTTCGCCGCTACAGCGACATGCGCCCGCTGAAGATCGCGGCGCCGAGCGCGGCGGCGACCGCGACCCTCCACCATCCGAACGCAGCGAATCCACCGCGCGAGAGGTAGCCGACGAGCCACTTCACCGCGAACGCCGCCGAGATGGCCGCGACCGCGATGCCCACGAGGACGGGAACGGGTCCGCCGAGCTGCTCGAGGTAGGCGCCGGGATCGTGCCGCGCCGCCTTGAAGAGCTTGTAGACGCACGCGCCGCCGAGCGTGGGCAGACCGAGGAGGAAGCTGAACTCCGCGGCACGCCTCGGCGAGAGCCCGAAGAGCACGCCGCCGAGGATGGTCACCATCGACCGGCTCGTGCCCGGCCACATCGCGATCGCCTGCATGAACCCGATCGCGAGCGCGTGCTTGAACGAGAGCATCGAGAAGTCGTCGCGCTCGTTCTCCTCGCGCTTGACGAGCGTTCGGATCCACGGGGAGAGGATGAGCAGCAGCACGCCTCCTCCACCGAGCGCCATCAGGACGGGAACCGGCTTGAAGAGCCGCTCCTCGATCCAGTCGTCGAGGAGCACGCCCAGCACGGCCGCGGGAAGGAACGCGACCACGAGCTTGAGGAACAGCTGGAGTCCCGCGCGATCGCCGCCCGCGAGTCCCTTCAGCATCGCCGAGACGCGCGCACGGTAGAGGCCGAGCACCGCGAGGATCGCGCCGCCCTGGATGATGATGTTGAAGGAGTCGACCGCCGCCTTCTGCGCCGCGTCGTCCTGCAGTCCGAGCAGCCACGCCGTGATGATGAGGTGTCCGGTCGAACTCACCGGCAGGTACTCGGTGATGCCTTCGACGAGGCCGAGGATGATCGCCTGGAGGATTGTCACGCGCGGTCTATCGGCCCGCCCGCGCGTCACGATGCACAACGCCGCTGCGCGCGTGGTCGCGCGTCCGGTTCACGCATCCTTCAGCCAGGGCATGAGGCCGCGCACCGTCGCGCTCGCCCGCTCGATCGGATGCCCGCTCGCCGCGCGACGCCAGGCGCCGAACTCGGGATGGCCGGCATCATGGTCGCGCATGAAGCGCCGGGCGAACGCGCCGCTCCGTACATCCGCGAGGAGCGCGCGCAGCTTCGCGCGCAGGTGCTCGTCGACGAGCGCCTCCTCCGCGACGAACGCGCCGAACTCCGCCGTGTCCGAGATCGCCCGCCGCATGCCGTCCGGACCGCGTGCGTAGAGCAGGTCCGCGACCTGCTTCACCTCGTGGCAGCACTCGATGTACGCGACCTCGGGTGGATAGCCCGCCTCGATGAGCAGCGCGTACGACTCGTGCACGAGCGCGAGCAGCCCGCCGCAGAGCACGGCCTGCTCGCCGAAGAGGTCGCTCTCCGCCTCCGCCGCGAAAGTCGTCTCGATCAGTCCGCTCCGGGCGCAGCCGATGCCCGCGCCCCAGGCGATCGCGATCGCACGCGCCTCGCCCGCGGCGTTCTCGCGCTCCACCGCGAACAGCGCGGGAATCCCGAGGCCCTCCTCGTATCGCGCGCGGAGCGTCGTCCCCGGGCCCTTCGGAGCCACCAGGATCACACCGAGATCCGCGCGCGGCTCGATGAAGCCGAATCGGATCGCGAAGCCATGCACGAAGCCGACCACGCATCCCTTCGGCAGCGCCTCCTCGATCCATCGCCCCCAGGCCGCGGGCTGCGACTGATCCGGCAGGGCGACCACCGCGAGATCGGCCTGCGCCGCGGCCTCCGGGAGTTCGAATGCCTCGAAGCCCTCGCGCCGCGCGGCCTCGAGGCGCTCGGACCCGGGCCGGCCGCCGACGATCACGCGAAGCCCGGAGTCCCTGAGGTTGAGCGCATGGGCACGGCCCTGATTGCCGTAGCCGAGGATCGCGATGGTCTTGCCCTCGAGGGGGGCGGTCGGGGCATCGGCACCCCGGAGGATGCGGTCCGATCCGGGCAGGGGAGACGATCCGTGGGGCATACCCCGAAGAT